>NZ_JBLZFX010000079.1:0-27711 GCF_050753345.1 Alkalinema pantanalense CENA528
ACCCAGGCTTGGTACACTGAACGTAATCAATTGCAAAAGGCAGTAGATTGGCAGTTTACTACTGCCGATGCTCGGATTCGACTGAAGCGCCTCTATCCACAAATTGAAAACTGACAGTCCACTAGAGCTAATCCGTCGTACCTCTTTGGAGTGATGGACGATAATCTATTATTCCTCAGCAATAGCTTGATTTTCTGGATTGTTCTGATTTGATTAGGCAGGCCAAAACTGATTGGAGGATAGATAAGAATCTGCTGAGAGTTCAAAGAAATAGCATAATAAAATTTAATCAATTTGGCTCTCCCAACCTCAGATCGATCGAGATTGTCGCAATTTCTATAAATCTAAGCAGAGCACGAGCATTCACTGTGTATAGCCCACAGATTGCTTTTTTTTGCCTCGCTCCATCGTCTGCCAACGAAAGCATTTTGAAACAAAAGTTCTACCTGTTTTTTCTAACTTTTATTGATTCAGATCGATTATTGCTGGAAATTTATCGCTGATCGATCGGCCTAATCATCAAAATCAATATTCGATAAATTTTAGATTCCATCAGACTGTTCGAAAAAAGATTAATCAGAATAAGGGTAATAGGAATGGGTTCGATCGTTGTTCTATCACCTGGTAAAAGCACATGATTTCTAATAATCAGCCTCGTGTTACTATCGGAATTCCTGTCTACAATGGGCAACGCTATCTAGCACTAACGTTGGATTCGTTGTTAAATCAAACATTTGCTGATTTTGAAATTATTATTTCTGATAATGCTTCAACTGATGGAACGCAAGCAATCTGCGAACGTTACGCTGCTCAAGACCATCGAATTTATTATTGTCGTGCAACAGAAAATCGTGGCCCCGGCTGGAACTATCAGCGGGTTTTTGAATTAGCCACAGGTAAATATTTTAAATGGCACGCCTATGATGATTTGCTGGAACCGGATTTTTTAGAGAAATGTGTAGATGTTCTCGATCGAGATTCGAGGGTGGTTCTGGCCCACTGCCATGCTGCTAAAGTGGACGATCAGGGCCATGTTCATGATGTCAATACGCTATATCGTCCAACGGATTCACCCCGTTCTGCAACTCGCTGGCGAGCCATTCTCATGCAAGGAAACTATGTGGGTTGTGAAATTTTTGGACTGATGCGGATGGACGTCCTACGCAAAGCTCCCATCATGGGTTCCTACGCCCATGGAGATCTTGTGTTTATCGCTTGTTTAAGTCAATTTGGCAGATTTGAGCAGATTCCAGAAGCTCTATTTTTCTATCGGATTCATGGAGAGCAATCCATGCAAACCCCTTTAGAACATCAAACTCGCAAGAAGTTCAGTCTGCCCTTTCGGGGGCCGCTACCAGCAACGGAATGGTGGGATCCAACTCGAAAAGGCAAACCGGACTTCCCCACTTGGCGACTCTATTGGGTCTTGGCCCGATTTTTACAACGTCATCCGATGGGCCTGCGCGATCGCTTGCACTGTTACCTTGCGCTGCTGGAACGACTGATTCTGGGCAAAGACCTGCTACGGTTAGGCGTAGATATTTTGCTAGCATTGGAAACCGCGCTGACTCCAAAACTCCAACCGATCGCTCGCAGCGCCCCTGACAAAAGGGAAGCCGCAAAAATGCTTTGATCGGCTGCACCAGCGATGGCAGCCTAGACTACAATGAAGAAGTTCAGTAAAATTTTGTAACATTTTACTTGTAATGCTTTACTCCTAATGTGTTGCTGGATGGATCTGAATTCAGACGCCTTAGGTCTTCCCATTGCGGGTAGTCCCATTGAAGTTCTTCGATCGGGCACTGACGAGTCTAGGCAGAGACAAGCAAAGAGGTTTGGAATATGGCACAAACACAACCCACGACCGTTCCCAAATTGGAAGATCCCAAGATTGGCTTTAACGGTTACGCAGAAAGACTGAATGGCCGTGCAGCGATGTTGGGTTTCATTATTGCCATCGCGATCGAATTTCTCACCGGGCAAGGTGCATTGACTTGGTTGGGTTTAATTTCCCCGTAAAAGTTCCCTGGTTTCTTCGCAAAGCTCTGGAATGGGTAGTTAGTCATGATCACTAATTACCCATTTTTTTTGAGCGATTTTTCTGGCATCGATTGTGCGAGAGGCTCTCTAAGCAGCGAATCGATGGCATAGACTTTGCGCAAAGAGACGCCTGATAGGGAATGGGTGAACTAGTGAAACTTGGCTGAAACTTGGCTGAAACTCTAGAAAAAATTGGATAGCGCCATGGCACGCCTTACACAACGATCGATCTATCGCCAAGATCCCCTGATGGGTTGGTTGCTTACGGGGGGAGCGGTCAATGTGATTCTGGGGGGAATGGCAGAGCAAACGGTATTAGTTTTGCTGGGATTAGTCACCCTAGGACTAGGACTTTCGCTTCGGTGGCTTTATCTCTATCCGCACCATTCTCTCAGCAACCCATCTGGGACTCGCAGCAACTCCTCCACCCACAGCGATTCATCCACTGCCAAATCCTATAAATTTTAAGATTTTCTTCAATATGCTTTGAATCATCCAACCTATTCAGAATGCTGTTGGATCAAAGATAAGCCTAGATCAAAGATAAGCCGTAGAATTGCGGATGTTAGATGCATTGCAGTTTGCATTGCTGCGATCGGGTTCTGGAAAATTGCTGTGTAGGTTTAATTGGGGAGCAGGGTACTCTAGCTATATCCCCCGAGTGCAAATGTTGTGAAAGCGCAATCAAGTTTTAGCTCTCAAAATATTGATGCTGAATGACGGCGCTTCCTTTGCATTCCTCTCTCATCGTGCATCTCATCTGTCCGTTAGGCTAGTGCATCTCTTCAGCTGTTCCAAAGTTATTGGACTGATTAATGAGGTAGCTACTTGCTGGAAGCTTCAGTCTTTCTAGCTCGGTACCCCATTCGATCTCGTCCCACTGACCTCAGTGGGCAGTCAATAGGCTTTTCTAGCTTTGTGATTCGCGATCGCCAGAACCGATGAATGAATGGCTTCTCAGTAATCCTTGATTTTTCTTGAACTACCCATCTACTCCATGGCTATGCAAAGTGTTTCTGTTGCAGTTCCCTTTGTGGATCTTTCTCCTCAACATCAGCCGCTACAAGCAGAATTAGCTCAAGCAGTTCAAACGATCATGCAGCGGGGCGACTATGTTTTGGGGCCAGTCGTCGCGGAGTTTGAAGCGACCTTTGCCCGTGCCTGTGGAGTTTCCTATGGGGTCGGGGTGGCCTCGGGAACCGATGCGATCGCTCTAGGATTACAAGCCTGTGGAATTGGCCCAGGGGATGAAGTAATTCTTCCCGCTAATACCTTTGTTGCCACGTTGATTGGGGTCATGCGCACAGGTGCAAAGCCTGTTTTGGTGGACTGTGAACCGCAAACTGCATTAATGGATCTGATTGCGGCGGAAAATGCCATTACACCCAATACAAGGGCGATCGTGCCAGTTCATCTCTATGGCCAAATGGTCTCGCCGACTTTATTACTGGATTTAGCCAACACCTACGATTTGCTGATCTTTGAAGATGCGGCTCAGGCTCATCTGGCAGAGCGGGAAGGCTATCGGGCTGGATCGATTGGACAAGCCGCAGCCTTTAGCTTTTACCCCAGCAAAAATTTAGGGGCCATGGGGGATGGCGGTATGGTGGTGACCCAAGATGAAAGGGTGGCACAAACCCTACGATCGCTCCGGAACTACGGGGCACCTCGCAAATATTTCCATACCGAATTGGGTATCAATAGCCGTCTAGACAGTCTACAAGCGGCGGTGTTGCAAGTGAAGTTACCCCATCTCGCAGGTTGGAACCGGGAGCGGGCAAATATTGCGGACGCCTATAATCTGCGGCTCAAGCCGTTGGCCTCTCTAGGCATTCTGCCCTTGCAAAATCATGCAGGACGGGGGCATGTCTACCACCTCTATGTGACACGGTTACTGACTGAACAATCGGGTCTCCGGGAAACGACATCCGTGCCTCGCCAATTGATTCAGGAAATGCTTGATCGTCAAGGTATTCAAACCGGGATCCACTATCCGCTGCCTTGCCATCTGCAACCGGCCTTTAAGTCCTTGGGCTATCGTCCGGGGGATTTCCCAGTGGCAGAACGCTTATCCGAAGAAATTCTGTCATTGCCGATGTACCCAGGATTAACGGACATGCAAGTCGATTTGGTGGTCAATGCTTTGGCTGATGCGTTGTCGATCGAACCAGAAATGCGGATTTCGGCTTAGCCCTCGCAGGATTACCCAACTCAGAACTGGCAGATTGCGCAATGATAGGCTGAAGTTCGATCGTGAAGTTCGATCGGGGCTGACTATAGCGGTAGCCAAGACAGTGGCTATAGCTATAGTTAAGTGAATACTTTTTACTAGACTTCATCACATCGAGAACACCATGGAAACCGCTAGTCTGTCGAAATCCAAATCTCCAGCTTGGGTGAATGGCGCACTACTTGGGATGATGTCCTTAATGTACACGCCGTTATTACTGCACTGGTACCAAGGTTGGCTGAACAAAAGTATTAGCATCGAGCATGAATATTTTAGCCATGGGCTGATTGGTATTCCCTTTGCGGTTTATATTGCTTGGACGCTGCGTCAAAAGTGGTCAAAGTTACCTGAAGCAACCGTCGGGGAGCAGGCGATCGGGCTGGGGCTAGCAGGTGCAACGGGTGTACTGTATTTGACGGGATTACCGGATTTAGTCAATCTATCCTTTCCGTTGATGCTGACGAGTATTGCCCTCTGCTTAAAAGGTTGGGCTGGCTTGCGGTTACAAGGATTTCCGCTGGTGTTGATTGCCTTGGCAACCCCCAATGAATTACCCTACCTGATCACACCCTACACCTTACCGTTGCAGAGTTTTATTGCAAGCTGCGCGGGGCTGTTACTGAAGTTGTTTGGGATGAACGTGACTGTCGATAGTATCAATCTCTTTGTGAATGGTAAGCAAGTGGAGGTTGCGCCCTACTGTGCAGGGCTGAAAATGCTCTTTACGAGTTTGTATGTAGCGTTGATGTTGTTGTACTGGACGGGGGCCATGGCCAGTCGTTGGACCGTTACCAGTCTACTGGCGATCGCGGTTATCCTCAGCACCACAGCCAATATTATCCGGAATACGATGCTGACTTTTTTCCATGGGACTGGTCAGGAAGGGTTATTTGAGTGGTTGCATGATAGTTGGGGCGGAGATTTATATTCCGCAGGGCTTTTGGGGTTGTTGGTCTTGATTAGTCAACGTTTTGCAGAGATGCTTGACCGTCAGACCGAGTCCCAGTCGAGATCGACCACGCTGTAAAAGGCGAATCAAGGTAGAAGCAAGATAAAAGCAAGATCAGCTCTACTCATCCAGATCCCCTACGTTACAAATCCGTAATTGCGGGCATATCCAACCTCAGTGAGTAACGTCAATGGAGTTAAGGTTTTGAGTTGATGAAGTTGGTCAGAATTGCGAACGAGTAAAGCCCCTGCAAACCCTAGGGAATTGACTGAAATTCCGGCAAAACTCTCCTGCGATCGTGGAATCAGCAGCATCCAATGCCGGGTGAGGAGTAGATTGTAGGCTTTGTGTTGACTGTGATCTTGCTTCGTTTCATCGGATAGGTTAGCTGCGTTGAGAAGTTTTAAATAACTATCTAGATAGAGTTCAGACATGGCATCGGGTGAAGGAAATGCATCCAATTGAGCCGTGTCAAATTGAGCCGTGTCAAATTGAGTAATGTAATGAAGAAAAGGTAGGCTAGGAATGGTTCCAATCCTGTCGATCGCCTGAGCTGTGGTCACTAAGGGCTCGATCGGTATACGGATAGCATTTGACAACATCGGTAACGGTAGCCATTGCAAATGTTTATGGCGCTGGCTTGATCCTGCCAATTTGCCCCCGTTATAAAAGATTAGACCATCAAGTTCCGCTAAGACCTGACTGGCCGCAGCAAAATCTGGCCGCGTCAATAATGCATCCTGTTCTTCAAACTCGCGGGTAATGAGCAAAATATGGTGATCGACGACATTGAACTTATTTAATAGGCAAATATGGGTGGGTGATAGATCAGCGACATATAAGGTGGGTTCGTAGGGCAAAAACGGATTAAACTCTACGCCCAAGCGTGATTTGCGATCCTGCTCTTTCTTCGCGGCTGTTTTGCGATCGAGGTTGGCTAAAACACGGACTAAAAAAGGAATTCCAGCCTGATCCACAATTTCATAGGTGGTCGCGATCGATTGCAGTGCCCCGCAAGCAAGGGCCGATTGGGTGCGATCAACAATGCGCTGCCAGAGTGTCCCCGCTTCATAGATGGGATAAGTTGGGTTAACCCGTTCAGAAGGATTCATCATCAATTCACCAGTCCATCAATCACGTTCAATCACAATACCCGTTATCGCAGAGAAAAGGGTGCCAACTTGATGTCAGCACCCTCGCCACAGAACTTAAACTTAGCACTCACAAACGTAACATTCACGCAGCCTTGACCGTCACAAACAGGAACGCTGGAGCCTAACTGGCCAAGCCTAACTGGCCAGGTAACCTGCAATGCGACCTTTCCGTTTGCGCAGTTTACTCAACGCCTCCCGCTCAATTTGGCGCACCCGTTCTCGACTGATGTTCAACCGATCGCCAATTTTAGAGAGAGTCATCGATTGGCCATCCGTCAGACCAAACCGCAGGGTCAGCACTTCCCGCTGCTGGGGCGTCAGATCAGCCATCATGCATTCAATGTCCTGACGCAGGGAATGTTGAGCCGCAAAATCTTCCGGCAGTAATCCTTGATCCTCAAGGAGTTCGCCCAGTTCAGTATCCTGGTTATCGCCAACCCGCAAGTCCAAAGAGAGCGGAGTTCGGGCGTGTTGAAGATACTCACGCACTTGTTGCTGGGGGAGATCCAACGCTTGGGCCAGTTCCAAGGGAGTGGCTGCACGACCCAACTGCTGACAGAGTTCCCGCTGGGTTTTTTTAATCTTATTGAGCTTTTCCGTAATGTGGATCGGTAGCCGAATGGAACGACTTTTTTCGGCGATCGCACGGGTGATGGCCTGCCGAATCCACCAGTAGGCGTAGGTACTGAAACGGTAGCCTTTGCTGGGATCGAATTTTTCAACTCCCCGCTGCATGCCGATCGTGCCTTCCTGGATCAGATCCATTAGATCCACATTGCGCTTTTGATATTTTTTAGCGACGGAAACTACCAGTCGCAGATTGGCTTCCACCATCCGTCGTTTTGCCAGTTCACCATCGGCTACAACTTGATTCAACTCGGTTTCGGGAAGACCAGCGGCAGCAGCCCATTCCGATGAACTTGGTGGATAGCCTAACTGGTCTTCTAAATGTTTAAGAACATCATTTACATCCGCTAGCTGGCGCACTTGCTTGCCATAAACAATTTCCTGCTCGTGAGTTAGCAGAGGCACTCGACCAATCTCACGCAGGTACCAACGAATTGAATCAGTTTTAGATGAGTCCAACTTCATCATGGGCTAAATTTCCGGAGGAAGAGCAAAACAAAAACTGCTAAACCAAGTAACGCTGAAACAGCGAGATCTGGGCAGATACTACAGATTCAAGATTTACAGCTCCTACCTGAACAGACAATGCAAAATCCAAATGTAAAATTTGTTGGAACCACATGCCCTATTCCGTTAGGCGCTACTTAAACCTTGTCTAGGCAATACCTTATCTGGGGAATACCTTATCTAGGGAACACCTTAGTCTAAGGAACACTAGAACCACGAAATACTGGCTGCCAATGCACCAAAGCATCCACCTAGCTAGATTCAGCAAGCTGAATTTTTGGTTGAGAGGCTTGTCAATCACTCTCGGCAGTATCTGTGAAAACTAGAGGCTCCCTATTCATAGGGGAGGACGAAACAGCAAAAGGAAATTGAACAAACAACAGACTAGAACTATAACAAGCTAAGGAAAGCAAGGAGCTTGCGAAACCCAGAAACATGTATAACAAATGAACAAGATATCTAAAGCAAACTGAAATTTTCAATAATCTTTATGTTACCGATTTCGATCGGTTAAAACTGCATTCCGCAGTACAAAATCCAACTTTATTTATTCTTTGTCCTGTGTATTTTAATACGTTCCTCCCTGCCCGTGTCAAAGAACTTAATGTAAGTTGATGCCAACCATAGGCAACATTAGCGTCTTAGCCTGCCGCTGCCATGGTTCTCAAGTTACGGAGAGAGTTAATACACAATATACAGTCGCAACCAAACAGTGCAATTGCCGCGTTGCTCTCCTCATCGGTAAACTTAAATTCGTAAGGAGAATTTATCGGATCCATCGCTTGGTCGATCGGTTGAATCTGGGGAGCTTGTTTTAATCTGCTGGTGCGATCGCAGATTAAATTAAAGCGGCTGTGATTGGAAAACACACAGAGCTGGGGTTCAGTGGCATGTTTATCAGGATCGGAGACTTGAAATGCATGGGCAGGTGAAGCCACCAACCAGCAGAATGAGGATCCAACTAAAGTTGGCAGTGAAAACAGATTTAGGAGAAGCCGATTCATGCAACTACCTCAAAATGAACTAGTATTTTGGGGATATTACGGATATCGTCGGTATCACAGAAATCCCGGATCATCCGCTGACGATTCAACTAATAAATTACTCTTTTTCTGAGGACATGATCTGAATTTATACAATCTCAAACGGTGAGCCAAGGAAGCCTTAACTGGGTTCCCAAGCTACGGAAACCCCCTTAATTGCCGAACAGATACTTCATCTGAACCTGGAGGGACGTGTTTGGTCCTGCTACGACAACGGCTGCTTCTGAAAATTTGGGGGCACCCGCTCGAATGGCAGGATTGCGGGAAAACCCAAACCCTTCTGTGGGAATGCCAAAGGCATTGCGGTTGAGTTGGTTGTCAGAATTGGCATCATGTAATACGGCCACGGCGTAGCTGCCAGCCCGTAAGTTATTAAAGGAAATCCGGGGGGTGTCGTTCGTGATTTTGGCACATTGACTCCGAATGGCTTGATTCCCATTACTAGGAAATCCTTTGCTGCTAGAAAACAGGCTGAGACAAACCTGACCCTTTTGATTTTTCAAGCCATCAATCTCAACCACTAGCTCACTATTGGCTTGAACTGCGTTGATTCGCTGGGCATAGCTGGCTGGAACCACTGTGCAGAACGGCAATAGGAGTGTCCCCACGGACAAGGCGATCGTGCAGACAGGTGACTTTTTCAAGCTGAACTCCTTCAGGTAAGCAAAACCAATAGTTGCGAAATCGTTTAGTCGCGAAATCGTTCCTCACAATAGCAGATACAAATCTTTCCCGCATAGTAATACTTGTGACAAAACGATGTCATCGGTGTGTCGTAGAGATTCGGTGGATTGTATCCAGAGGCTGATTGGGTTGTATCCAGAGGCTCAATTTGCATTGGTCTGATGGAGGCGGTGCTCGGTTGAAGCCTCATAGGTCTTTAGCGTGATGGTCGTTAGCGCCGATATTGCCTGGGATTTTGCCCCAATTGGCGTTGAGACCCATGGAACAGATGGTGCTTCTGGAGATGCTTGAGGGGGATTTAAATTACTACCCATAGAGTATTTTTTGAGTTAGTCCCCATTCTAGACCCCAAGTAAGGTGTTGATTTCCCTTCAAGGTTAATTTGCATCTAGCTGAGTTGTCGGGTAGTACTGGTCGAAGGATTTTCTTCGATCGGGAAACTGCAGAAACTGCTAGAAGTAAGAACTATATCGCTACATGCCGTATGGTTACACTTCATTGTAGGACGAGAGGTTCCCATGGTTGATTTCCCGATGCAGGCTGCTCCACAACTCCAACGGATGGTAGCCAGTCTCAGTGCTGTTGTGATCCCTTTATCGATCGTGGGGAGTGTGATTGCCCCCGGCGCGATCTTAGGGGGACTGGCTGTAGAAAGTTCCAGTACTCAGACTGAGCAACCTAGCCATCTGTTAATTAAGCAGGCGGAACAATTGCAGGCTGAGGGAAAATTCAAAGAGGCGATCGCCCTTTGGCAGCAGATTTTGCAGCAGGCTCAAACGACTCACGATCGAGCGACCCAAAAAATTGCATTACTGGGTTTGGGCAATGCCTATAAAAGTTTGAAAGATTATCCATCGGCCCTGCGCTACTACGATCGGGCCAAGGCATTGATTGAACCGGATGGCAGTCCTGAGGAATTGGGGCGGCTCTGGGCTGCGTTGGGCTTTACCTACCGCGATGCGGGGCAACTTGACAAAGCAATTCCCGCATTGCAAAAAAGTTTGGAATTTAAGCAACAGGTGCAGGATCGGTTAGGCGAAGGCGTCATTCTCCGGAGTATTGGTAGGCTTTACGAACAGCAACGGAACTATCGGGATGCGATCGCCTACTATCAGCGCAGTTTGGATGTTTTTGTTGTGCTCAAAGACTTCAAGTGGCAGGGGTTTGCTTGGAATGGTTTGGGCCGATCGTACAGTGCCATGGGACAGCGCAAGCAGGCGATCGAAGCCTTTCAAAAAAGTTTGCAACTGGTTCGCCAACAAAAAGACATTCAAGGGGAAGCCGATGTTTTAACCAGCATTGGGATTACGTTTAACGAAGCAGGTGAGGCCGCTAAGGCTGTGGAATATTTGCAGCCTGCTTTGCTTCTACACCGTAGTCTGAAATCGCGGGTTGATGAGGCAAGGGTGCTGGTACAACTAGGGGCGGCCAACCATGATTTAGGGCAGAATCAGATCGCGATCGAACAGCTCAACCAAGGTCGCATGATTGCTGAAGAAATTGGGAATAGTGCCATTCGAGTTAGTGCGTTGACCAACTTGGGGATTTTCTATCTCAATACTGGCAATTCTCAAAAGGCGTTAATGCTGTTTGAAACGGGATTACAGGAGGCTAAAAAACAAAAAAACTTAGCTCAGGAGCAGAATTTGATGAGTCAGTTGGGGGTGTTGTATTCCCAGTTGGGCGAGCATCTCAAGGCGATCGAATATATGCAAGGAAGTCGGGAACGCGCTAAACAACTGGGTGATCAAAGCGTTGAAGCCCTAGAGCTGAACAATCTAGGAACGATTTACTACGGGCTCGGGCAATATCGCCTTGCCTTGGAGCATCATTTCCAATCCCTAGAATTGGCGCGGAAGCTGGGGAATCGTCAAATTGAAGGGGTGAACTTAGGCAGTATTGGTATTATTTATCGCGCTACACAAAATTATGAAAAAGCGATCCAGTATGCAGAAGCTTGCCTCAAAATTGCACGGGAATTAAAAGATCCGATCGAAGAAACCACCACGCTTTTAGATCTGGGGTTGGCCTATCGTCGGGTTGATTTGGTAAAAAGTACTCCCTATTTCCAGCAAGCTTTGGAATTGGCGGAGAGTGTTAACCACATTGGACTAGCGGGTAAAGCACGGGGAAATTTAGCCACGAATTATTTTGACCAACGTAACTATCAGCAGGCTGCGACCCTGTTCCAGCAAAGTGTTGAAATTGCTGTCAAAACTGGTGACTTACGAGAACAGGGCGTGGCACTCACTAATTTAGGTCATTCCCTATTTCGGCTCAAACAATTTGCAGCTGCTGAAAAAGCCTTGAAAGATAGCATTGGTATTTGGGAGGTGCAGCGGGCTGAATTGAACCAAACTGATAATTACAAAAGCAGCGATCGCTATAAGATTTCACTCTTTGAGCGGCAACGAATCAGCTATCGATTACTGCAACAGGTTTTAGTCGCCGATCAACGTCCAGAAATGGCCCTAGAGACGGCAGAGCGCGGCAGGGCCAGGGCACTTATTGAATTAGTTGCACGAAAACACCAAGGGAAAAATACACCGGAAATTGCTCCTCCCACGATCGCGCAAATGAAGCAAACCGCCAAGGCCCTTAATGCAACATTAGTGTCCTATTCGATTATTTCTGATGATTTAGACAAGAGCCCCAATTCTGAATATGGTGATGCCTATGTTTATATTTGGGTGGTTTCACCGGAGGGAGTGGTTACCTTCCGGCAATCCGACATTCGGCCCCTCTGGCAAAATGAGAAACTCAAGTTAAATGATTTAATTCTCGGCAGTCGTCAATTACTGGGTGCACGGGGTCGTAGCGGTATTAAAGTGGTCGCTGTCAATAATTTCAGACAGGATTCCGAAGATATTTTAAAAATCTTACACCGGATATTGATTGAACCGATTCAAGATCAATTACCAAAAGATGAAAATACATCGGTCATTATCATTCCCCAAGGATTTTTGTTTACGATTCCCTTTGCAGCCCTCCAAGATGAGCAAAATCGATCGCTGATTGAGAAACATACCTTACTGACTGCACCCTCCATTCAAACCCTGGATCTAACCCTCACGTTGCAGAAATCTGCTCAACCCAGCACAGGCGCTATTGTCGTTGGTAATCCCGCGATGCCGAAAATCCAAGTTGCAGATGGTTCCACCGAAGTATTGGAGGCGTTGCCTGGGGCGGAAACGGAAGCCAAGGCGATCGGGCAAATTCTCAACACCCAGCCCTTAATTGGTGCCCAAGCCCGCAAATCTGAAGTGTTAAAACGCTTGCCCAAAGCTTCCATCATCCACTTTGCGACCCATGGCTTGTTAGATGATTTATACCAACGGGATTTTCCAGGAGCGATTGCCCTCGCACCGGATTACCCCCAGCAAGTCAATGATGGACTGTTAACCACCGATGAAATGTTAAATGAAAATTTTTCACTTTCAGCAGATCTCGTGGTGTTGAGTGCCTGTGATACGGGGCGCGGACGGATTACGGGGGATGGTGTGGTAGGGCTGTCTCGATCGTTAATTGCGGCAGGGGTGCCCAGTGTCGTGGTTTCCCTGTGGGCGGTGTCGGACAACTCAACGGCGGATTTGATGCGATCGTTCTACCGTAATTTGCAAGCCCTGCGCCCAACGGCGGCAAATCAGTCGAATTTAAATTACAAAGCCCAAGCCCTACGGCAAGCGATGTTGGAAACGAAGCAAAAATATAAAGCGCCTTATCACTGGGCGGCTTTTACGCTGGTTGGTCGGGGCTTTTAGCACAGCATCGCTAGTCATCCCTAGGACTGACGCAGAGAAAAGAGGAAGTACTGGGTGAGTGTGTGCGAAAAGAACACTCTATGACACGAGTGATGATGAACCGAATGATGCCAATGTGAATGGGGTGATTGAGCCGATGCGAACGAAGCGATCGAGGGTATGATCTCCAATGACTCCATTTCTCAGAACAAGCGATTGTTCTTTAATTTTGTTCAGCCTGGGTTTGAAGTAACTGGAGTTGTTCGATCGTCAGCCCTGTGACTTCAGCGATCGTTTCTAGTGGCATACTTTTTCGGAGCATATTGAGTGCGATCGTCTGCCGCTCTTTCTGTTCACCTTGGGCTTCTTTTTCTTTTTCCCAAGTTAAAAATGCTTCCGATAGAGCCATCAGTTCCTCCTGATCATTAAAATCAGTTAATTCACCCAAATCAATTCTAACGCGCCACGAAGCGAGCAATCGCAAAATTGTATTACGTCGAGGATGAGAAGCAGGCAAAGCCAAAACTTCACGAATCGCTCGTTCTTGCGTTTTCCCCTGCCCTAACACCCGTAACCACAGGGTATCCTCGGACTCTGGCAATTGGTCAATGGCGACGATCGCCGTTTTGAATAGATTGGCCGTAAAGTAAACTCCCGCAATCCAACCGGGTTTAGTCATGACATTGGCATCTTGGAGTAGCGGTTTAGAGGTCTTTGCCGCCAAAATCCAGAGCAACGGCAGTTCATCCTCTGATAATTCATCCTTCTGAGCTTGACGTCGTTCATCCTCCTGTACCCAGACCAACTTCATCACTGATACCCGCACCTCCGTTCGACTCGGCACATTGCGATATGGCTCAAATAGACAAGGCTTTTGCACCATTTGCCCCAGCAGTCCCAAGTCTGCCGTCAGCAACTCCGTCTGTCGTGGCACAAACCAGACATCGACAAACTTCGTTTCCCCCGGCACTTCGTACTGCCGTTGCACGACCCCAAACGGTGCGAGAAATTCCTCTAGATACTGTTTGGCTAACTGGTCATGGGGCGTTTGTGTCATGGGCGATCTCTGTCAAATTAACAGTACAATTGTATTTTATAACAGTGGGCGATGGCGACATTGCTAGACGAGATCGGGACGAGCGTCGTTATCCCGTGAGAGCGAGGAATCTAGACGGCGCTGGGTTGATTTATAGCGTGAATGAGTCTGCGATTGAACGCGGTGTACGAATTAACAGTCTAGGACGTCTGCGTTGGACACCCTAAGGGAGTGATCTCTCTAATGAGGAGATTGGTATCTCTAAAAGGTGTATTTTGAATCAGTTGTGGGAATGCTAGCGGGTAATGTCCTAAATGATGTATCTAACCATTCTCACAATTGTTGCTAGACAATGCAGTTTCAAACCCGTGCAACCAATCCCCACGCTGTCCTCAAAGCCATTTGGGGTTACGATCGTTTTCGTGAGCCGCAGGAGGCCATTGTTCGATCGCTAGTGCAGGGACAGGATGCATTGATTCTGATGCCAACAGGCGGGGGCAAGTCGTTGTGTTTTCAGATTCCGGCGTTGTTGCGTCCCGGTCTTACCTTGGTAATTTCTCCATTGGTCGCTTTGATGGAGAATCAAGTGCAGGAGTTACAGGATAAAAAAGTCCCCGTAGGGTTGCTACACAGTCAACTGAGCCGAGAACAACGACGTCAGGTTTTGCTGGGGCTAGAGCGACGATCGCTGAAATTGCTCTATTTATCGCCAGAAACGTTGCTGAGTCCACCCGTTTGGGAACGGTTGAGCCATCCGGACTTGTCCATTAGTTCCCTTGTGCTGGATGAGGCCCATTGTGTAGCGCAGTGGGGAGAAACCTTTCGACCGGCCTACTTTCGCCTAGGTGCGGTGCGGGATGCCTTGCAAGCGGTGAAACCGAGTGGGACGTGTATCAATGTTGCAGCCTTCACAGCAACAGCAAATCCTGATGACCAAGCGACGATTCAGCGTATTTTACGTCTACGAAATCCAGCGTTGTTCAAACTCAATCCCTATCGATCGAATTTAAAGTTGCAAATTCAATGGGTCATGACCCCTCGGGGGCGGCGAAAACAACTGTGGGCGTTTATTCAACAGCAATCGCCAGCGGCAGGTTTAGTGTATGTGCGCACGCGGCAGGATAGCGAAGAACTGGCAGCGGAATTACAGCGATCGGGCTATGCAACAGCGTCTTACCATGCGGGTTTGGCGGCCCAGGAGCGGCGGAAGATTGAACAGGCTTGGTTGACCGATCGCTTGCAGTTTGTGGTGTGTACGAATGCCTTTGGGATGGGGGTGAATAAGCCCAATGTGCGCTGGGTGGCCCATTTTCACGCACCTTTGTTACTGAGTGAGTATATCCAAGAGGTGGGGCGGGCGGGACGGGATGGCAAAGCAGCAACAGCGCTCTTGCTGGCCAGTGAACCGACGGGATGGCTCGATGGTAGCGATCGACAACGCTGGCAATATTTTCAACAACAGTTAGAGAAACAGACTAATCAAGCCAAGCGATTGCTGAAACACATTCCCTCTGAAGGGGCTGCACCGGATTTATTTCAGCAATATCCCCAAGCAGATGTTGCATTGTCTATTCTGCAAGCGGCGGGCGGTTTGCACTGGTGTGATCCGTTTCATTACGAGTTAACAAACCCGCGATCGTTCAAATCGGTCTCTAGTCAAAGGAAACCGGAAATTGCGGCTTATCTTCAAACAAAAGGATGTCGCTGGAAGTTTTTACTGACTGCGTTTGGGTTTGAGCAACCGGATAATTGGGCCTGCGGCCACTGCGATCGGTGTCAAACTCGCTAATACGCTAGGAGCCATAAAAAATCACTGAAATGATCAACTTAACCATCATCAAGGTTGGAGAAGAATATTTTTGCCATCACCACCTAGAACGATGACTTTGGAGTTTTTCGAGTCCGCTAACCGTTGCATGGCCTCAATTTGACGGAATTTCAGGACAGGTTCACTCAGCCCTTGGGATAGAATTTTTTGAGCATCCGCTTGGCCTTGGGCTTCAATGCGTTTCCGTTCGGCTTCCTGCTTCTCCTTGGCCAGAATAAATTGCATCCGTTGGGTTTCCTGATCCGCTTGCAGTTTAGCTTCCACACTTTGGCGGAGGTTTTCGGGTAAGGTCACATTGCGCAGGGGCGTATCTTCAATGACAATGCCGCGATTGACTAAGGTATTGTTTAAATCTGTGCGGAGTTGGGTAGTTAAGGCTTGCCGCTGCGTGGTGTAAAGTTCTTGGGCATTGTAGCGAGCAGTTGTGTTGCGGATCAGCGATCGAGTCTGAGGTAAAACCACCACTTCTTGATAATTGGTGCCAATGGTTTGATAGACCTGGCTGGCTTGGTTTGGGTCAAGGCGATAGAGAATACTGACATCCATTTCCAGCATCAACCCTTCCTTAGACGGAGCTTGGGTGGTTTCTTTGATTTCTTGGGTTTGCACCGAGAGATGAATGACTTTGGATAAGGGATTTTTCAAATGCAATCCTGGCTGCAACACTTTAGGAGACACCTGCCCAAAGGTATCCACCACGCCAACATGACCCGCAGGCACCACAGAAACACAGCGAAGCAACGCAATCACACCCAACAAACTTAAAGCAGAAATACCTGCGATCGATAAATAAGTGCGAGGACGATTGATCATAATTATTTTGAAACTATTTCAGGACAAATGTGAACGGAGAGACATGGCTCTAAAATGACATACCTTGCCAATCTATTCTTAGTTATTTATACCGAAAATTGCTTGGTCTGGTGATACTCACTCAATTTTATAGATTATTCCGTAGAATCGAATTGAATTCTTGTGTTTTTGTTAACCTAGCGTTAACCCAATCCCTAGAGCGGCGTTAAATAACACTTCGAACTAAAATCACGGTACAGTTCGATCGACGGGCAATCTCTTCTGGAATATTGCCACTCATCACTTGTTGCAGCAATCCTTCCCTTGTTGCACCTAACATAATGACATCACATTGATTTTTATCTGCTAAATCAACGATCGCATCTGATACTGAATCTGAACATACTGTAATGGGTATTACCGTTGCCGAGGTTCGACTTTTGAGATAATTAGCCTCTTTATTTAGGTCTGGAAAAGATCCGATGGATTGCTGAGGTCGTGAGACATAACATAGCCGAATTTCAGGTTGTTCAGAGAGTTTGCTCAGAAATGGTAACAATTGAATCGCATCGTGGGAGTTACCGCCGCCCGCAGTCGGTACTAGCCAACGATCGAAAGCAGGAACTGGCAATTGTGAATTTTGCAAGGGAAATTTGACTAAAATCACACGACAATCAGCTTGACGAATAATCGTATCCACAACGCTTCCAAAAATGCGATCGGGTGCATCGGTTACTCCTTTCCAACCCATCAATACCATATCAATATGGCGTTTCTGGATCGCTTCCAGAATTGCTTGGGACACGTCATGGGTGACGCGAATTTGGGTGTGAATCGGAATCTGCCATTCTCGGCGGAGTTGATTGGTTTGTTTCAGTAAACGGCGGCTAGTGGCCGTGGACACAGCGGTTTCCGCCGGAGAGCGCAGGCGGCTGACGGGAATCACCTGTAAACATTCCAATTCGTAACGCCGACTTTTGGCGATCGCGGCTGCCATTTGCAGTAGGGGCCCGGCGGTTTTGGGATTGGCGATGGGCACGAGTAAACGGCCCTGACCGACGGCGGGATCGCGGGTTTGGTAGACCACGTAGGAGGGTTCTGGTTGCGGGCCAACGGCTTCGGTTTTGCCGCTGAGGCGATCGGTTTCAGCGCGGATAATGTCGGCTCGGGTGATGATGCCCACTAGTTTGTAGCGATCGACTACGGGTAAGCGACTGAGTTTATAGCGATCGAGCCAGAATAACACCTGCGGTAAGGGATCGTGGGGCCGCACCGTCACGGGTTGTAATGTCATGATGGTACTCAGCGGCAAAGATTCCTCTAATTTTTGCTGACTGATTTTAGCCAGATCCGTTTGGGTGACAATGCCGATTAATTGTCCGTCATCGATAACCGGGAATCCGCGATGGTGCGATCGGGCGAAGGCTTGGGTGACTTCCGTCAATGACATCTGACTGGATAACGTCTCCACCCGCCGCTGCATAATATCCGCTGCTGTTAGGCCCGCTAACCGAGATTCCATCTGTTGTAAGGGCTTAAGGTGAATGCCATTCCAAGCCAAAACATATTTATAAATAGAACCACTGGAAATTGCTTCTGCTACTAGATAGGAGGATACTGATGCGATCATGAGGGGCAATACTAAATCGAAATCAGTTGTCATTTCAAAAACAATCACGATCGCAGTAATTGGGCCACGGGTCACCGCACTAAAAAAAGCGGCCATTCCTGCTAAAGCAAAGGTCGTGGTATAGCTCACGCCACTGTCAATCCCTAAGGGAATGCCTAGGGTGTTTTGGAGACCTAGGGCACCGTAGATCACAAGGTATCCCAGTGCCGATCCTAGGACAAGAGAGGGGGCAAATAATCCGCCCGGTGCACCGGAACCAAAGGCGATCAGCGTTAGAACAAATTTGGCGATAAAAATCAGCAGGATCATTTGCCAATGGAATTCACTGGTAATCCAGACAGATTGCAAACTTGCATTATTGCGGAGAATGGTGGGGAGAATTGAGACTAAAGCTCCAGATAATAACCCTGCTAAGCCGATGCGCCAAGGTAGTCCTAGATGGAGACGACGATTTAACCGCAGGCCCAATAAAATCCCCTGGATTAAACTAATTCCCAAGATTCCTGCGATCGCGCCTAATACCATTAATAGGGGAATGGTGGATACTGAAAAATAGGGATAAATATCCATTAAATTGGGCGTTAGTGGCAATTCTTCGCCCCCTAGAACCCGAGACACCACCGCCCCAATGAAGGAGGCTAAAATAGCCGTCCCCAGTGTGAGTCCGGAGACATCTTGGAGCAGTTCTTCGATGACGAATAAGACGCCTGCGATCGGGGCGTTGAAGCCTGCGGCTAGTCCTGCGGCGGCTCCTGCGGCCAGCAATTGCCGACGGTGATCGGGGGAGGTGGGAAGCCATTGGCTGAGTTGCCCCGCGATCGCGGCTCCTATTTGTACCGTGGGGCCTTGGCGACCGAGGGTAAGGCCGGAACCCAGGGAAATTAAAGTGCTGGTCAGTTTCACCAAAGCAACTCGGGCATTGAGAGTAATGGGGATATAGCCAAGGGCTGCTTTGACTTGGGGGATACCGCTTCCCGCCGCTTCAGGGGCAAAGCGTTCGATCGTGTAGCCTGCGAGAAATCCTCCAATTCCGCCAATTAAGGGCAAAATTAGCCAGTCGGGATACAGTGCTGCCATTTGTAGCCGACCGCTACCTAGTAAGCCGACTCCCTGTTTGAGGCAGACCGCAGCCAGACCGGAAATGACTCCAATTAACCCCGCTTCTACGATCGCCATCTGGCGTGGACGAATTTTTTGCTGAAGACGGTTGAGATTAATTTTTCGCCATGCTGATAAAAGTGAGGAGAACTGCGATCGAAGCCAGGGATCCGCCATGATCAATACTCCGAGACTGAGGTAGGGATGTGTTTTTAATTTTCTCAGGAGTTTCCGAAGCTAGACGAAAAAACTGCAAAAGAAAAAGTGGCTGGATTCTTCCAACCACTGTGCTACAAACGATGGAACTTGGATGCTGAGTGATTTAACTTCGATTAATTGTGCATGTTAGTTGGGTGTGACATTACACGGCGTTATCTACAGTGTAGTCATTGGAATAGTTGCGCACTTTCCACTGGGTATTGCCAATTCGGGCATAGCTATTGCCACCAATGACTTGGAACTGACTGGTGCGCCAGATCACGACTTCATCGGTGTTTTTGTTTTTCCAGAACAGTCCCTGGCTACCTTGGCTGTTGAGTTGGATAGTGAATTCAATCTGCCAATCGGTGGGGACTTGTCCCAGTTTGACCCGATAGTTAAACTGGTTGCTGAAGTTAGCCCAGAGGCTGACTTCTCCGGTGGTGCTGTTCTGCCACAGGATATCTTTTTGACCATCGCCATTGAAGTCAGTGATAGCTTTGAGTTTCCAGTCGGCAGTGGTATCTCCGATCGAGAAGGCCGAGGCGAATTGGGTTTTGTTCATGCTCCAGGCGTAGTTCCAATTGTGCTGTTTATTGCGCCAAAGGATTTCGACATTACCGTCATTATTGAGATCAGTAATCTGCATGACTTGCCAATTAGTATCTGAGACTTTGCCCAGCCCAACACTGCTGCTGTAGCCAGCGGCGTTCATTTGCCAGAGGAGTAAATCGCCCATGCGGTGTCGCCAGAGGAGATTGATGCGTCCATCGTTGTTGAAGTCGGCCATGCCTTGGAGGCTCCAAGCACTATCGACGACGCCGAGGGCTTGACCACCTTGGATTTGGGTGCCGTTCATTGCCCATAGATAGAGTTCACCGGAGTATTTGTGTTGCCACAGCATGTCTTGTTGGCCGTCTTGGTTGAAGTCACCTCGACCTTTCATGATCCAGTTGGGGTCAACGATCGTAGGTAATGCGTTGGCTTGGGCGACGGTTTCTCCATCGAAGCGCCACAGGACGTTACCACCGGAGGGATTACGCCAGAAAATATCTGATGCCCCAGGATTGGTGATGTTGAGAGTGAAGGATTGGCTTTGGTCAGGTGTGGTACCGACGGAAGCATCATCGACGTTAACGGTGACGTTGTACTGACGTTTTGTCGCGAAGTTGGGGCTAGCACCGATGTAGTAGAGAGCGTTGCCTTGGATTTGGAAGCTAGCGGCATCGGCCCCGGAGAGGCTAAGGGTGTTGGTACCTAAAGCGTCATCGGTGATGGTGATATCTGCGACCTTGATGCCAGAACCAACGGTTGTCTTGGTGGCTAGTTGAGTAACGGTATTGGTTAGCGCTAGTGCAGTAGGAGCTTCGTTGACATCAGTGATATTCAACGTGAAGTTCTGGCTTTGATCCGGTGTGGCACCGACGGAAGTATCATCGACGTTAACGGTGACGTTGTATTGGTTTTTAGCTTCAAAGTTGGGTCTAGTACCGATGTAGTAGAGAGCGTTGCCTTGGATTTGGAAGCTGGCGGCATCGGCTCCGGAGAGGCTGAGGGTGTTGGTGCCCAGTGCGTCGTCGGTGATAGTCAAGTCCGCAACTTTAATGCCAGAACCAATGGTTGAATTTTCTGCGAGTTGGGTGACGGTATTGGTTAGCGCTAAAGCAGTGGGAGCTTCGTTGACATCAGTGATGCTCAACGTGAAGTTCTGGCTTTGATCCGGTGTGGAACCCACAGAAGTATCGTCTACGTTAACGGTGACGTTGTATTGGTTTTTGGCTTCAAAATTGGGGCTAGTACCGATGTAGTAGAGAGCGTTGCCTTGGATTTGGAAGCTGGCGGCATCGGCTCCGGAGAGGCTGAGGGTGTTGGTGCCCAGTGCATCGTCGGTGATAGTCAAGTCCGCAACTTTAATGCCAGAACCAATGGTTGAATTTTCTGCGAGTTGGGTGACGGTATTGGTCAATGCCAAAGCGGTAGGAGCATCGTTTGCATCAGTGATGTTGAGAGTGAAGTTCTGGCTTTGGTCAGGTGTGGAACCAACAGAGAAGTCGTCTACGTTAACTGTAACATCGTATTGGTTTTTGGCTTCAAAGTTGGGGCTAGCACCGATGTAGTAAAGAGCGTTGCCTTGGATTTGGAAGCTGGCGGCATCGGCCCCGGAGAGGCTGATGGTATTGGTGCCAACACCATCATCAGTGACACTTATATCTGCAACCTTGATGCCAGAACCAATGGCTGTATTTTCTGCCAGTTGGGTGATGGTATTGGTCAATGCCAATCCCGTAGGGGCTTCATTCAAAGCAATAGTAATGTCATCAATAAACCAACCTTCTTCTCCAAATGTATCACCTGCACTAAAGCCCCAACGCAATTGAATATTTTGGCCGACTGCGGCAGATGGTAAGTTAGCAATAACCTTTGAGAAAGTCCCTAGGGAGCCCCACCAAGCTTGCCTTGTTCCTAAGGGACTATTTTCCTCCCCATTTAATGGGCCTGTATAACCACCTTGAACAAAGCTGCCTCCGGCAGCCAGAATGTCAGTAAATGTTCCACCGTTGATTGAAATCTCTAAAACGCCTCCGTCGTAGCTGCTATCTGTTTGATATCTATGCTGAAATATCAACTGGGAGCCTGCAGATATACTATTAATTGTGGGTGAATTTAAAAAATTTGTACTGTTAGTCGATGGATTAATTGCAAAAACACTATTGCTGCCTGAACTGCTGCTTGAATTAGTAACTGTCCAGCCTGTCACTCCGCCCGTTGTAGAAAATGTCCAGCCTGCAGGTAACGTAGAGACTCCAACGGCATCAAAGTTCTCTGTAAAAAATGTAGGTAAGACTGCTTTGTAAGACTGTAAGGTGTCGATGGAGAATGCCAGCGATGAATCTATTATCCCTATCTGAAATTCCAAATCCCAGTCGCCGCCCAGAGCGCTATTGCCCGTCAGGTCATCGGAAGCGGCTACATCCGCCCCCGTCACCTGGGCAAGCAGATTGACAAACGCCTTGCCTGCCCCATCCTGCGCCACATTACAGCCATACAGCAAAATATCCGCATCCGCCGTCAGCGCATCGCCCCACGATCGGATCTGATTGACATAACTCGGTAGCGTTGCCAAGTTCAACGTCCCATTGGCAAAATCTAATTCCCCATCCTGGCCATGGGAAATGATGTGCAGACTAGAAATGCCCTGTTGTCCCAGAAGCGTTTGGGTAATTTGGGCGATCGCATCTTCTCCAGACCTGAGTTGGTAGACCTCTGTTCCCGGTTGCACCCCTTGCAATAATGTTGCGGCATCCTGTACCCCCGCATCAATGAAGAGCAGCGATCGACTCCCTGCGCCCAACGTCGGGGACGCGAGCGAAGTTTGATAGGCAGATTGGGGCAGTACAGTAGAAAGCGATTGTCCAGCAACAGAGAGAGACTGCAAGGTGTCCATAGACTTCTTGGGTGCAATGTTGGTGCAATGATTGAGTGAGTTGGGTGTTCCTGGGATGCAAGTTGGCACAAGTCAACCAGCCAGAACATTGGCCTAGAGTTCCCTGTTCAACCCTGTACTGCACTTTGTCTGCATTATTTTTCTGCGAGTTCAGCAAAATTGCGGAGTCCTAACTTTGCTGCCCGATCGGACGGACAATCGATAGAATTTGGAAAGGCTGTTCCATCAAGCCGATCGACTCTGTAAATCGACTCTGTAAATCGACTCTGTAATCTTGAGGTAGGGGCTGCACCGCTATGAAAAAACCCGTCGTTATTTGCGTCGATGACGAGCCGACGGTTTTAGACAGTCTCAAGATCGAACTACGTCGATCGATCAGTTCCACCTGTCTAGTAGAAACCGCCGAAGATGGCGCAGAAGCCCTAGAGTTACTTGAAGACCTCCAAAGCACCCAGCATCCCATTGCCGTCATCATTGCCGACTACATCATGCCGGGACTCAAGGGGGACGAACTGCTGCGCCTCTGCCATACCCAATCCCCCCAATCCCTCAAGATCTTGCTCAGTGGTCAAGCCGATTTGGAAGCCGTCAGCCGCACGATCGAAGCTGCCCAACTCTACCGTTTTATCCTCAAACCTTGGCACAGCGAAGACCTGACCCTAACCGTCAAAAAAGCCATCCATAGCTATCTCCAAGCCCAGCAGATCGAACAACAAAACCAAGAACTTCAAGACCTCTATCACCATGTTCTGATCCTCAATGAGGGGCTAGAACAGCAAGTTCAACAACGCACCGCCCAACTCAACCACAGTTTGCAAGAGCTACAGATCCTCAGCCAATTGAAAGATGACTTTCTCCATGCCGTCTCCCACGACCTCCGCACCCCGCTGACAGGAATGTTGATGGTTCTACGACGATTACAATCTCGCTCAGAGGATCCGATCGTTCTACCTCGCAATGTCCTCGATCGCTTAGTCGAAGGGGGCGATCGGCAACTCAAACTGCTGGAAACGTTAGTCGAAGCACACTTTAGCGAAATCCATGGTTTGCAACTGCGGCAGGAACCCCTCCAAGTCGATCGCTTTTTGCAAAACATCGTCCAAGAGCTAGAAGCCTTAGTTCAGGCGCAACAGGGACGACTGATTCTCGACTTACCCACTACCCTACCCGCCGTAGTGGCCGATGGTCTCCAGCTGCAGCGCGTCTTCGACAACCTGATTTCCAATGCGCTGAAATATAACGCTCCCGGCCTCACCATTCGTCTCAGTGCAACCGCCACCGAGGATGGCGTGAAATTTTCCGTCCAAGACGATGGGGTGGGCATGAATCAAACAGAATGTGATTCGCTGTTTGAGCGCTACGCAAGAGGCGGCAATCGGGCACAGCGATCGGTCGGCCTCGGGCTGGGCTTATTCCTCTGTCGTCAAATTATCCTCGCCCACGGCGGACGGATTAATGCCATCAGTCAACCGGGCCAAGGACTGTGCGTTGAGTTTCTCCTGCCGCAGTACCAAGAGCTTCTGGAGCGTCGATCTGGCCAGTTTATCCAGAGTCTTTCCTGATCCCCATTGGCCTCTTGGTTGGGTTTACTCTTTTGGCTTTCCTATCGTCCAGTTTGCCTGCTAGAGTGAGTGCAGACCCAAGGATTATTTCGATCGAACAGAGTAGGTTGTTAGGATTGCGCATTTGGCCGATCGCAGCCTGCCAGTTCCTGCAAGTTGACTCTCCCTATGCATAAGACTAGCGATTTACATGTTGTTGACACACGGGCACTCATGACTCCAGCCAAGCTGAAGTCCGAGTTTCCCATTACTGAAGCGGCGGCGGCCTTGGTGGCTGAAACCCGCGATCGAATTCGGCAGATTTTACGGAAAGAAGACGATCGCCTCTTGGTGATTGTGGGGCCTTGCTCGATCCATGATGTGGGAGCAGCCCTAGAATATGGAGAAAAGCTTCTGACGCTGCGGGAAGCCCTGGCAGACAAGCTGGAAATTGTCATGCGGGTCTATTTTGAGAAGCCTCGCACTACAACGGGCTGGAAAGGCTTGATCAACGACCCCCACTTGGACGGCAGCTATGACATCAACACGGGTCTACGTCTGGCTCGCAAGCTGATGCTGGACTTGGCTGATATGGGGATACCCAGCGCCACAGAACTGCTCGATCCCATCATTCCCCAATACATTGCGGATTTAATTTCCTGGAGTGCGATCGGGGCGAGAACCACCGAAAGCCAAACCCACCGGGAAATGTCCTCGGGCCTGTCCATGCCGGTGGGCTTTAAGAACGGCACTGATGGTGGCTTCCACATTGCTATCAATGCGATTTTGTCCGCCAGCCACCCTCACCATTTCCTGGGCGTTGACACCGAAGGTCGCGCCAGTATTGTGGCCACTACGGGGAATCCCGACTGTCACTTGGTGCTGCGCGGCGGCAAAGATGGCCCGAATTTCAGCGCTGAGGATTTGGCCAAGGCGGCGATGGAAATGGGGCGGCAGGGACTGGCAACCCGATCGATGGTCGATTGCAGCCACGGCAACAGCAGCAAGGATTATCGCAATCAACCGATCGTGCTGCAAAATCTGGCAGAGCAACTCAAGGCGGGCTCACCCTACCTCATGGGGGTGATGGTCGAAAGCCATTTAGTGGAGGGCAATCAGTCCATTCCCAAGGACTTGAGCCAGATGACCTATGGGCAAAGCATTACCGATGCTTGCGTGAACTTTGAGACGACGGTGGAAATGCTCCATACCTTGGCGGAGGCCGTTCCCAGTCAAGCTCCGGCGAGTGTTCCTGCGCAGCCACAAACCTTAACGGTTTAGTCCCATCCAATTTGGCTTCTCCTGCGTAATATGAGGTGAACAGGGCGGTTCGATCGAGCCTCCCTGTTTTGTTTAAGGCGATTGTCAGGGGCTAGGGCTGGTTGCGATCGGGCCAACTCCGATCGAGCCTTTAAGTGATGGCCGATCGCCTAGGGGTTTACCGAGGAAAGTCAATTATGGAATTGAATCTGGTGGATTGGCTGCGATTGTTGCATCCGATTTTGGCCGTTACGGTCGTGTTTCCGCTGTTGGGGATTGTGGTGAGTCGTGCGGTGCTGACCCGATCGCGGCGTTTAGGTTCCAGTGACGATCGCAAAAAAATTCCCGCCAACGTTGGCCCAGAACATGTACAAACGGGGCACTGGCTCGCGATCGCGGTGATTGGCATCTATTTACTCGGCTGTGCCCGTCCCATGGTGGCCTTCTGGCTCAAGCAGCAAGCCTGGAGTCAAATGCCTCTGCAAGTGCTGCTGGTGCTGCTGACCTATGGCATTACCCTAGGCGCACTGTGGGGTATTTTTAAAGCAGCGAACCAACGGGTTTGGCGGTTTACGTTTGCTGGGTTAACGGCGATCGGGTTAATTGTTTTAGGCTGGCAGGAGGGAATTTTTCGGCGGGATAATGAGTGGCTGATTTCTCATTTTTATTCTGGGTTGGCGGCAACGTTATTGATGGTGTTTTCGTTAGCCATTTTGCCGGATATCTATCGCGATCGCAGTCAAACCTGGCGCAGGGTTCATATTGCAGCCAATACCCTTGCGATGATTTTATTTATTGCCCAGGGCATTACGGGAACCCGCGATTTGTTAGAAATTCCTCTGAGTTGGCAGGAGTCTACGGTGTATGCCTGCGACTTTGACAAAGCTTCGCCTACCTACAAAACCTGTCCCCCCGTGACGAAATCGCTGAAATAAGCAGGGCGAGACAAGCTGCCACCCTAGGGGAATAGTGTACAAATAAAATCCTAGTTGGGTGGATGGGTGGATGGGTAGACGGGTAGGTGGGTGGATGGGTGGACGGGGCGGTGGGTCACTGCATCAGGGATTATGGGGTGTCTAGGGGTTTGAGTGCTTCGGTTATGGTTACGGGGTCTTGTTGGGATAGCAGTTCGTAGAGGTAGCAGGGGGCCAGCTCTTGGGGGATGGCCTCGAACGATCGGGCGACGATCGCGGCGTTGGAGCCTTCTTCGTATCCGATTAACCACAGGGCTTCAGCGCCTACGGAGCCGATGATGTGGGGGGATGTTTCCCATGCGATTCCTGGCCAGCGTTCTTTATTTTTAATTTTCATCGATTAAGTTCTCGTAGGCTTTTTCGGCGCGATCGGCGACTTCGGTGTCGGTCAGGTCGGCCATCATGTTGGTGGCGATGCTTTGGATTTCTCGACTGAGATCCAGGAGTACCAGAAGTTTGATGTCTTCCCAGGTGGAGTCGGGGCTGAGGCTGGCGAGGGCGTTTTGAATGGCTGAGGGTGGGATGTTGCGGGCTTGGGCGTAGGGGGTGGTTGACAGGATTGCTGGGCTGAGTCCTGAGAGCCGATCGATAATTTCTACTTTTTTCATTGAATACTAATTCCTTCAGTTGGTTTCTATTTCATTGGGTTGCTCAGTGAATCAGGAAGGTCGGACTAATACCGAATCAACTTGTGATTGCAATACATAACGATCCCCCTAAATCCCCCTTTTTAAGGGGGACTTTGAAAGAATTTGATGAATTCCCCCCTTTTTAAGGGGGGCTAGCGATTATCTTGAAAGTCAAGTAGGTTGGGGCAGAACTTGCCCTGGATTAGCTATGGCCGCAGGGTTCCAGAAGGTTCCCTGCTTGACCATGGCATTGAGAATCGTCAGCAACTTTCGCATACAAGCCACTAACGCAACCTTCTTGGCCTT
>NZ_JBLZFX010000080.1:0-27573 GCF_050753345.1 Alkalinema pantanalense CENA528
CTCACAGTCTATGCAAATCGTCTGTATACAGAGCTACTCTTTAAGATGCGCTTACCCTGATAGATTCACGATAAGCAGTTAGTTTCATATTGGCATCATGCTTTGATGCTTCCCTTAATCCCCCTTCAATGTATTAGATTGCTAAAGATTCTTGTAAATTTTGGAAAGTCTGGCTCACAACCTCCTACACCAGATTCAGCTGTTGCCCCCCCAACGGCAACTCCGTTTACTCCACTTTGCCAATTCCGTAAAATCTACACTTTCTCAACCTAGCTCTGTGTTTTAGGATGTTTTTGTGGAATATGGCATGGCTGCATTAAATTAGATCATTCGTTTCAACAAGACCGTAAAAACACTGATTACGATGAGCAATATCAAGCTATTTTATTTTCAAATATTTATCAACCAGAAAAAATATTGAAATGGGTTGTTCTCGCTCAAAAAACATCTAATTCTTTGCAAAAACACAGTTAAAGGAGTAGCTAACTCCTGTGATGATTAGAAAATCAGATAAATACCCCTTAGAACATGAATTTTAGGGATTGCGTGAATCATCTAGCTCAAACGTCAGAATTCCTTTAATCCCTTCCATTCAAATACCGCTTCATCAAAGATTTACCAATAGTACGTTTTTGTTGTTCAACTTTTCACAATCAACTTGTGTAATATTGCTCTTTAAAAATTGCTGGAACTAGCTGCAAACTAGGCTTTTAAGATGAATTTTGATTTTATGTCGAAGTTCCTGTTTTTGAACGGTGTGCCATGCTTATATTATTCAAACGTCTAATAAACTAGAGGTACAAGTACCACGATCGAAGAACTCGATTCTTGAGGTTATTTAAGATGCTTCTACTACCGATCTTGGCTTATTTGTGAACAGCCCCTATTAACGTGGATCCAATTCGTTGATGGGGCGTGTATCTATCTTTCATGTCCTGCTGAAATTTGCACTTGAAATACCCCATGCAACTAAACTTCACTTTTGACCCAGGCACCTCCTTGCAGCAAATGATTGGGATAGAAACTGCTGGCAAGGTTTGGTCACAGTATTTAACCGACAACGTCAGCCTCAATATCCATGTCGGTGTTTCCAGTAGTTTGCCGGCCTCTGTGATTGGCGGAGCGCTACCTGCCATCAGTGCGAAGGTACCCTACGGTAAGGTTCGCACTGCGATGAGTGCCGATCGGCGATCTGCTGATGACAATACCGCTTTTTTCAACCTTTCCTCAGGGAGTACCCAAACAGCGAACTTTGACTGGATGACCACGGACTGGTTGTCAGTGTCTCTACAGTCCAGTACTCAACGCAGCATCAATACCCTTAACTTGACGAATGCTAACGCCAAAGCTCTGGGTTTATCTCCGAACGGAGCCGCGTTGGATGGCTACATCCTATTGGGGGCGAATGTGCCGTGGAGCTATGACTTTACCCGGAGTACAGCTGCCTCTAACAATCAGGTCGATTTTCTGAGCACCGCTCTGCACGAAATTGGTCATATCTTGGGCTTCATTAGTGGAGTGGATGATCCCATCTGGACAACGAATGTCTATAACGCTTACAAGACAGGGCAGTTGAACACTACCTACAACAACATCATTTCCAATCGTGCCCAAAACGCCACAACTCTTGACCTATTCCGGTTCAACTACAACAAGAGTAGCTTTTTCCCTGATCTCTCCTATGGGCAGATTGGTGGACGCAAAGGATTTTCGATCGATGATGGCTTGACCTTTATTCAAAGTCTATCCAGTGGAGACAATGTCAGCTTGTCCGGAGATGGGCAACAGGCTAGCCACTGGTCTCGTGGAACGAATGCCATCATGGCTCCAACCATCTCTCTGGGGCAACGGATGAGCATTAGCAACAGTGATTTGCGAGCAATGGATGTGCTGGGCTGGGATCTCGCTACCGCTGGCATCAACACCACCATCAATCTCTCCAGCTTGCAATCTCAAGCGAAGCAATCACTAGCTTCTCGTTTAGGGCAAACTGTCACCTGGTTAGATGCGAATCAAACCCTCGCCGCACAACAATTGGGCCAAGATCGTTCCAAAGATATCGAGCAAATGATCCACAAGAGTGTGATCTACAAATGGGGAGATGATGGAGATGGCTGGTGGCAAAAACTAGTTGGGGTATTCAACCAGCAAAGTCTATTTTCTAGCCTCAATGATCTCACAACAAACTCTGTCAGCACTAACCAGACATCTGCAAATTTCACGGGTGATTCCCTCTTCTCTAACTATTTGGGGCAAAATGTCACCCTAAATTTTGGAAGTCCAAATCAGACGGATTCAACTGTGGCAGCAGCAAACTTGGCAGCTAGTATCCAAGTACAACTGCTTCCCCAAGGGACTCTTAGTGGGAGTTATGACAGCCAAGCCTTCTCATTAGCCCAACCATCGACTACCCAAGATTCAAAATTAGTCCCAATCATCCGCATTGAAATTCCTGCACAACCCAACTGGGGAGATGACGGAGATGGTTGGTGGTAGTGGAGACGTTTTGCTATTGTCAGTCGTCTCTATTTAGTGACTTAACAGTTTTACAAAGAGAGATCTGTTGAGCAAATGAGAGTAAAAGCTGACTTTTCGGGAATCGAAGTATTTGATAACCCTATACATTGACTATTTTTTGGGACATCCTGAAAAATAAATCATAGGAAAGATCCTATACTTTAGGATCCAATTACCCGAATGGTACTTGTGATCTTACCAGTCTAAACTTCCCTTTGGATTCGACCCTTATTGTCATCCCCCAATTCCTTATGCAAGTACCTATTTGGTTTCCTAAATATTTCTGGAAATCTCTGGTTTTTCCTGTAGCCTTGGGTGCTTGGATGCAGATGGGCGTGCCTGGTTGGGCACAAATTATCCCAGACAATAGCTTGCCTGTAAATTCGATCGTGCCTGGAGGCTGCACCAACTGTACGATTACGGGGGGGACTCAAGTTGGCAGCAATCTCTTCCACAGCTTTACTCAGTTTTCTGTGCCAACGGGTGGCTCTGCTTTTTTCAATAATGCGGTGACCGTCAACAATATTTTTGCTCGGGTGACTGGTTCGACGGCTTCCACGATCGATGGCATCTTAAGAGCGAATGGGAGTGCTAATTTATTTCTGATTAACCCCAATGGCCTCACCTTTGGCAGTGGCGCAACTTTGCAATTAGGTGGATCATTTATTGGAAACACTGCTGCCAGTATCCGCTTCCAGGATGGATCAGAATTTAGTGCCCTTGCTCCCCAGGCAAAACCCCTATTGACCATGAGTGCTCCCGTTGGTCTGCAATATGGAGCCAGTCCAGGAGCAATTCAGGTAAAGGGGTCAGGGAATAACCTCAAACTGGGAAGTAGCTTTTCCATCAATCGCAGTGCGCGTCCAACAGGGCTGGCTGTGCAACCGGGGCAAACCTTGGCACTTGTGGGTGGAGATGTGACCCTACAAGGCGGGAATTTAACTGCCGATCGGGGACGTGTTGAAATCGGCAGTGTACAAGGTAATCAGTTGGTTAGCCTAACCTCAACTAATCCCGGTTGGACACTGGGGTACGATAGCGTCTCAGCCTTTGGAGACGTTCGCTTACTCCAAGCCGCTTCGATCGATACCAGTAGTACCAGCGCAGGGAACGGGGCCATTAAGATCCAAGGTCGCTCCCTCCAAGTTCAAGATGGCTCCGCTCTGCTAGGTATTACGCTCAACACCGGCCAAGGGCAGCCCATTACGATTAACACAACGGACAAGATTCAAGTCTTGGGTTCCCAAGGAACAACAGCCAGTACACTGTTTCCTAGTATGATTCTGACGGATCCTGGATTAAATGCTGCTGCAACGGTTCAGGGGGGCAGTATTAATCTACAGACTGGAACTCTAGAAGCCATCGATGGTGGGTTTATCTCCGCTTCTACGCTGGCTGCGGGGGCGGCAGGCAATATTACGGTTCAAGCACAGCAAATTAATCTACAGGGCGAAATTCCTGCCATCAGTGCTCAAAGTGGTCTTTTTTCCCAAGTGCTCAATCGAACCGCACGGGGTAAAGCAGGTACAATCTCGATCTCAACGGATACTTTAAATGTTAGCAAGGGTGCGCAGGTAATCGTTGGTACTAGTGGCCTTGGTCAAGGAGGAATTCTCCAAATCAATGCTCAAAATGTCAACCTGAGTGGTACAGGTATTAGTCGTATCAGTGGCTTAATTGCCCGTGGTGTAGGAGGTAACGGTGGTGATATTAACGTCAAGACTAATCAGCTTAATATCATAGGAGGAGCACAGATTACATCTTCTACCACGGGAACGGGGAATGGAGGAAACATCAATCTTCAATCTACCAATACTAAGATTATGGGTGGAACGGAGATTAGTCCGAGTGGTATTTTCTCGACGGTTAGCGGCAGTGGTAGCGGCAAAGGGGGGCAAATCACGATTTCAGGCGATCGCTTGTTTGTGGGTGATGGAGCCCAGATTGCCACTGCAACAGGATGGTCTGGGGATGCTGGAGATATTCTAATCAATGTAGGACAAGTGGAACTGGCGGGGCAGGATTCATCACGAGTCGGGGGACTGATTTCTACTTCCGTCCTACAACCGCCACCTCCTAACATTTTAATTCCTCTCCCAACAACCACGGGAGCTGGCGGTACCATAACCTTGAACGTCGATCGTCTAATTGTCCGGAATGGGGCTGTGATTAATGTTAGTAACTTTCCCACCAGTACCCAATCAACGGCTCGTCCTGGCAATGGCCCCGTTGGTAATATCCAAATCCAAGCCAATTCGATTTTGCTGAATAATGGGGGTACCCTGAATGCAGCCAGTCGTGGAGGCGATCGGGGCAATATTGTGATAAGCAGCAACAGCAATGTCACTCTAAGAAACCGCAGTTTAATTACTACTAATTCCACAGGTAGTGCAACAGGCGGTAATATCGTCATTAATACCCCATTCCTAGTGGGGCCAGCCTTAGAAAACAGCGATATTACAGCAAATGCTTCCAATAACTTTGGAGGTCGCATTGAAATTAATGCTCAAAACGTTTTCGGTCTCCGTTCCTCCCTACAACTCACCCCGCAGAGCGATATCACGGCTATTTCTACCTTAGGTGTTCAGTTTAATGGGGAAATTGTCATTAACAACCTTCAGGCAGATCCCGATTCAGGCACTCCGCCCTTAGCCACTGACTTGCTCGATCGCACCCAACAAATTGCTAAAGCCTGCGGTTTCAGTAGAAATAGTAGTTTTATTGTGACGGGACGCGGTGGACTGCCCTTACAACCTACCGAGCAAGTATCATCCCCATTAATTTGGCAAGATCTCCACGACTTCGAGCCTCAGAACGTAGCAACAACCAATCAGTCCCCCTTGTCCAAAGGTCAACCCAAAATGCTAGCTGTAGACTCGCCACAATTAGTTCAAGCTGTAGGGTGGGTTCGAGATGCCCAAGGTCAAGTTCAGTTAGTTGCTCCAGCTACAAACAACACTGCTACGCTTGCGAGTAGCTCACCCATCACTTGCGCCATGACTCCATAGCTGGTTGAGAAAATCATGATGTTATCTTGCCCCACAAAGTACTCTCGTCGCTTAAGTCGCTGGTTATCCGGTGGGCTAGGTTTGGTCAGTTTAAGCATGGTGTTATGGCTACAACCCGTTGTGGCTCAAATGTCTACCCCAACGAAGTCCAATCTAGGCCCAACTGATTCGGCTATTACAGTTGTCCAGAACCCTGCTCTGAGTGAAAGTATCTCTAGTAAAAATGGCTCTGCGGACGCTACTTTGCCAAGTCCCGCCCTTACCCAGGATCTTTCACCACCAGCGCTCAACCGCTCTCCCCAAGCTCAAGCATTGGCCCAAGGTTTAGCTAAACTGACTGAAGGTCGGCAGTTCTATCGTGCAGGCAAATTTGGAGATGCGATCGCCGCGTGGCAGATGGCTACCCAGATTTACCACGACCTTGAAAATACTCCTAACGAAGCACTGAGTTTGAGCTACTTAGCCTTGGGGCAGCAAGCTCTCAATCAATGGGATGCAGCCAAACAGGCGATCGATCGCAGTATCCAACTCTTGAAGGCGACCCCTGGAAAGATAGATGCCAGACTGTGGGCTCAGGTTTTGAATACCAAGGCGCAGCTCTTGCTCAACACCAATCAAGCAGATACAGCCCTAGAACTGTGGCAACAGGCTCAGAAGTATTACGAAACTGCGAAAGATCCGATCGGTCAACTCGGGACTCAAGTTAATCAGGCACAAGCTTTACAGCAGTTAGGTTTTTATCGGCGGGCTAAGCAACAATTAGACACTGTGATGCAAACGGTAGCGACGACGCCTAACGATCAATTAAAGATGGTTGGCTTCCAGTCCGCTGGCAATGCTTGGTACAGTGCCGGATATTATCGAAATGCCAAAGACAGTTTTACCCATGCTCTAGATCTGGCACGCCAACGCCGAGATGAAGCTGCCCAAAGTACCATTCTTTTGAATTTGGGACAGTTAGCGGTCCAAATGGATGAGCCCAACCGTGCCCTAGAGCATTGGGAAGCTGCAGAAAAACTGGCTCAGACCCCATTACAAAAAGTCCAAGCCCAGGTGAAACAGCTCAGGTTGATGATTGAATACGATCGCCAAGACTTAGCCCTGCAACTTGCGCCCCAACTTTTACAAGCTCATCGGAACTTACCTCCAAGCCATGCATCGCTCTACAGTGCTGTTAATTTCATCGCGTCCCTCAATCGCTTCACTCAAGCCATTCCTGGCCTCCCTATGCGGGACTTGCAGAAATTCACGGAGGAGACTATCCAGGTCGCCCATCAGTTAGGGGATACCCAAGCCGAAGCCTATGCCTTGAATGAATTAGCCCGCTTGTATGCAAACCATCAGCAATGGCAAGATGCAGCCAAGATTGCGCGACAAGCGCTGACATTAGCCCGTCAACTGAATTCCCCGAGTTTGACTTCCCAATCCGCTTGGCAACTCGGAATCCTTTACCAAAAGCAAAATAATCAGTCAGAAGCGATTCAATTCTACGAAGAGGCTGTCCAAGCTTTGCAGTCTATGCGGGGCGATTTAGTAGCCATGAATCCTGATATTCAATTTTCTCTCCGTGAAAGTGTAGAGCCGGTTTATCGCCAGTTGATCGAGTTATTGCTGCAGGGACAGCCAGGTCAAGCAGCACTCAAACGATCGAGAGAACTGATTGAAGCGCTCAAAGTAGCCGAACTCGATAACTTTTTTCGAGAAGCCTGCCTTGAGACAGTCCAACAAATTGACCAGCTTGACCCTCGGGCAACGGTCGTCTATCCCATGATTTTGCCCGATCGATTGGTCGTGCTTCTCTCTCAGTCAGGACAACCGCTGCGGTATTACAGTATCCCTAAGAAACAAAGCGAAATTGACCGAACGATTGCTGACGCCTTGGCAGCGCTCAATCCTGTGACCGGGAAGCAAGCCCGAATGCAAGCGCTACAAGCACTTTACGATTTACTAATTCGGCCTGCCGAAACCGACCAAGCCTTTAAAGACACTGATACGCTTGTCTTTGTTTTGGATGGCAAGCTCCAGAATATTCCCATGGCAGCGCTCCATGATGGCAAGCAATATTTGATTGAAAAATATGCGGTTGCCCTCTCTCCTGGCATGCAATTGCTGCCCAGTCAAAAGTGGTCTCCCCAACAGCTGCAAGCTGTCGTTGCAGGCATTAGCCAATCGCGGAATGGGTTCATCCCATTACCCGCTGTGGAGCAGGAAGTTGCCTCGATCGCCACTGCCACAGGTGCGTCTCCCTTGGTTAATCAAAACTTTACCCGTCAGGCATTGGAAGAGCACGTTCAAGATCCCGAGAAATCTGTCAATGTGGTTCACTTAGCAACCCATGGCCAATTTAGCTCCCGATTAGATGATACCTTTCTGTTAACTTGGGATGGGCCCCTCAATATCAAAGAGCTTTCAGAATTACTCAAAGCTCGGGAAGGGACTACAGACCAAGCCATTAATCTTCTGGTTCTCAGTGCCTGCGAAACAGCGGCTGGAGACGATCGATCAGTATTGGGGTTGGCTGGTTTGGCGGTCAAGTCAGGTGCTCGTTCCACTGTCGCCAGTCTTTGGCCTGTCAAGGACAAGGTTGCATCTCGTCTAATGAAGATATTTTATCAAAAGCTCAAACAGCCCCAAATTACGAAAGCACAGGCTCTTCGCCAAGCCCAGCTTGAACTTATCCAGAAAACAGACTTTAAGCATCCATTTTTCTGGTCATCCTTTGTGATCGTTGGCCATTGGCAATAACCTTCTTTGTCTCACTTTTTGTATTGGTTGCAATATTTTCCATCTCACGGTAAATCCTACCCACGAATTGACGATGAATACCTCCAAACAATCCTCTAAGAAACAGCACTTTCGATGGCAGCAAATCTTATGTGCGCTGGGAACGATTGGATTTCTGTTGCCAACGCTAAATAGCCCTCAAGTTAATGCCCAATCCTCAATTTTTATACCTCCGCCCCAAAGCCGGCTCCCAGGGGGCTCAGTGGGTGGTGCATCCCGAGGAAGCTTTTTTAAGCCGAGGAAGGGCCAGGGGATTGTGAATGAAGCCACAGGAGGGGGCAGCCGTAGTTTCAGCCTATTTGTGCCGCCTGCCAATCGTCAGGAGTTGCGAGCGGAGAGTGAAGGGAATAGTCGAGGCTTATTCCGCCCCAAACGCGGGAAAGGGGTCGTCCAAGAATCCACTGCTGGAGGCTCTCGCAATGCTGAAGCGATATTAGCACTCCTCCCACAAACCTTTTCAGGATTAACGATCGCTGCACACCCTACCTTCTGGATTTATCTCCCCGCATCCTCTGCTAAAACCGCCATCTTCAGCTTGCAAGATGAACAGGGACAACAGGAATACCAAATGACAGTATCCGTTGCAGGAAAATCCGGTGTGATCCCCATTACACTGCCTGCGGATAGTCCTGCCTTACAGGTTGGTAAAAATTATCAGTGGGTTCTGGCTATTGCTATGAATGATGAACTCTCCCCTAAAGCCCCCTATGTAGATGGCTGGATTCAACGCATTCCCATTACCCCAGATATCGAAACTGCCCTGCAGAAAACCCAAGACATCCAACGAGCAGAAATTTTCGGTCGTAATGGCATTTGGTATGACTGCTTGGATGAATTGGCTCAACTCCGCCGCAATCAACCGACTAATCAGCGTGCTCAGCAAGAATGGCAAAATCTGTTAGCAGCAGTTGATTTATTTCCGATCGCAACCGTGCCTATTGAACAGTAAAGTGTTTGTTAAACCAATGGGTTCAGATCAAAGGGGTTCAAATTACGATCGGCTCTGAGATTTCCATTTCGTTTGCAACTGCATTAGCTCCCTGTGCAACCTTGGTCAAGTTTTCCCGATGATGTGGCATCAACTCAAAAAACTGATTAAACAGAATTTGGGAATGGTCTGGATTGCCCCAAGTATTGCCCTACTCGTGATTCTTGGGCAGGAAGTTGGAGCCTTTAATTTGGCAGAATGGCGATTGCGGGATGAGTTTACGCAGTTGCGATCCCATTGGCGCTTACCCAAGGCTCAAGATGTCGCTCAGCAAATCGTTATTGTCACGATCGATGAAGCGGACATTCGATGGGTGCAAGATTGGCCCATTCCAGATGATGTCTTGGCAAAATTGCTGATTCAAATCCGAGCACAGAAGCCACGGGTGATTGGTCTTGATCTCTATCGAGATCTGCCCCGAGGTCAGGGCCATGACATCCTTCAACAAGTCTTTCAGTCCACCCCCAACTTAGTTGGGATTGAGAAAATTGCTGGGAGCCGCGTTGCGCCACCCCCAACCTTAAAAAAGTTGGATCAAGTGGGTTTAGCGGATCTCATTCTGGATGGGGATCGCCATGTGCGGCGGGCACTGCTCACCGCAGAGGATGAGATGGAGAACGCCCAATTGAAGGCGGGCCTTGCCACCCAGATGGTGATGCAATATTTAGCTGCGGATAATATTCAGTTGGAGACACTGGATGACGATGCTCAAATTTATCGCCTAGGAAAAACGATCTATCGTCCCATCGCCTCTGGGGTGGGGTACGGGGAAACCACTGGGTACCAAATTTTGCTGAATTGGTATGGTGCAGAAACGGCTTTTCAAACCGTTGCGATGCGAGATGTGTTAACGGGTAAGGTGTCTCCGGAGTTAATGCGCGATCGTATGGTGTTTATTGGTTCCACCGCCCAAAGCACCAACGATTTCTTTGCAACCCCCTTCAGCGCCTCCTGGTTTACCTCACAGAAACCGACCCCTGGCGTCATCGTTCATGCCAATATTGCCCACCAACTCATCTTTGGGGCCCTCCATGGAAATGCCTATATTCAAGGCTTAGAAACCTACGAAACTTACGTTTGGATCATTGCTTGGGTTTGCCTAGGCTTGGTGGAGAGTCTTGGGTTAGGCCGATTCTCCAAATCCTTCGTATTATTTGGGGGGCGGATTTTCTGGTTCGCGCTCGCTACGAGTGGACTCCTTCTGGTGCTCTCCTATAGCTGTTTTGTTGGGGGACTTGTTGTCCCAGTCATTCCAGCTCTGACTGCCTTTCTGAGTACTGTTATTGCAACAACCAATGCCGATCAACAGCGAAAACTGACGATCGCGAATTTGAAATTAGCAGCTAGTAATCATCAACTTGAGTTAGCAAACCAACAGTTATCCCATTACTCTCAGGATCTAGAAATCCAAGTCGCTGCCCGGACAACGGAATTACAACTTGCCAAGGAACAGGCCGATCGGGCCAACCAAGCCAAAAGTGAGTTTTTGGCCAATATGAGCCATGAACTGAGAACCCCTTTGAATGGGATTTTGGGATACGTCCAGATTATGCAGCGAATCGACTCCATGACGTCGCAGGGGCAACAGGGGCTGCGGGTGATTCAGCAATGTGGTCAGCACTTACTGATGTTGATTAATGATGTTCTCGATCTCTCTAAAATTGAAGCCCGGAAGCTCGTCCTGCAACCCCAACCTGTAAAGCTTGACCCATTTTTGGAAACCGTGGTAGACATTTTCCGTCTTCGGGCAGCAGAGAAAGGAATTGAGTTTACCTATCAACCTGATCCAGAAATGGGGCCGATCGTTGACGTAGATGAAAAACGGTTGCGCCAAGTCCTGATTAATCTAATTGGCAATGCCATTAAATTTACCGATCGGGGCGAAGTCTGCCTACAAGTGAAATGTGAAAAACCAGTGATCAAAGAAGCAGGCAACCCATCATCAGCTTATCAACGACTCCGGTTTGAGGTTAAGGATACTGGTGTTGGCATTTCCCCCCAACAACTTGAACAAATTTTTCTTCCCTTTGAACAGGTTGGAGATCCCCGGCGACAAGCAGAAGGGACGGGGCTGGGGTTGACGATTAGTCAGCAAATTGTGGGATTAATGGGATCTCAGCTCGAGGTCCAAAGCGAACTCGGGCAGGGTAGTTGTTTTGCATTTACCGTAGAGGTTGCTGTCATGATGCCTTCTGAAATGTTCCTGCCGACCTCGCTTCACCAACCGTCCACTTCTGGGATCGTGGATACGGATGACCTAGAATGTGCGGGGCAGGCAACCACGATCGACGATCTCCCCCAAGCGTTTTTGCAACAGATTAACGATCTTCTAGAGGAAGGAGATCTGGATCAAGTGATTGCAACAGCTCAACAACTCGGCCAACAAATACCTCAATATCAGTCTGGTGTGCAACAAATTATTGCATTGGCTGAGGGATTTCAGATCAAGGCTCTCAAAATCATGGTGAAACGTGCTCTCACACCCAATGAAGAAATGACGAATCCCCTTTGTTCCTAAGCAGCATTAACGTTACCCTTAGACTAGAACAAGAATTTATATATCCTTGACGGCACATTCCAATTTGGGGCAAACTTCGTTCAAATTTCGTTCAAATCACGGTTGTATCAATTACTTTAATGTCATGCTATGTTCCCAGAAGACAACGACTTCGTTCTAATTGTTGATGACAGTCCTACCAATTTAGCGGTTCTCTCGCAGGCGCTTAAAGCGAGGGGACTGAAGGTGCGGGCTGCGGAAGACGGAGAAAGTGCCATCACATTAAGCCGTAAAAAGGTGCCTGCCTTAATTTTGTTAGATGTTCAAATGCCAGGAATTGACGGATTTGAAACCTGTCGTCGCCTGAAAGAAATGCCGGAAACTCAGCAGGTTCCGGTTATTTTTATGACTGCACTCTCCGATATTGAGAGCAAAGTGAAAGGGTTGTCGGTTGGGGCGGTAGACTACATTACCAAGCCATTTGATGAAGTCGAAGTGATTGCACGGGTCGATGTCCATTTGAAGCTGCATTATTTAAATCAAGAGCTAGAACAGAAAAACCAAGAACTTCAGGAGTTGAACCAAACTTTAGATCAACGGGTACACCAGCGCACCGAAGCACTACGGCAAGCGCAAACCCAACTGGTTCAGCAGGAGAAACTATCGGCACTAGGGGAATTGGTTTCGGGGATTGCCCATGAGATGAACAACCCGATCGGTTGCATTATCAACAACATTGATCCCACGGAAAATTACATTTTTAACCTGACTCGAGCGATTCAACTTTACCGAGACATCAATCCCAATTTGGAACCGGAAGCAGAAGATACCCTGGCTCAACTCGACTTAGAGTTTATTCTGGAGGACTTTCCGAAAATTATCCAAACCATTCGGCTGAGTAGTCATCGGATTTATGATATTTCCGTGGCCCTGCGTAACTTTGCCCGCTTAGATATTGAGAACAAACAGCCCATCAACATCCATGAAAGCTTGGATGGCACGTTGTTAATTCTCGGCCATCGCCTCAAGGCAGTCGCCCAAAAGCCCAGAATTCAAGTTGTCCGGAACTATGGGGAATTGCCCTCCATTGATTGCTATCCTGGTCAACTCAATCAGGTTTTCATGAATTTAATTGCCAATGCGATCGATGCCTTGGATGAAGCAATCGACCAGGGCAAATTGAGTGACCCCGAAATTCAGGTACAGACTAAGGTTCAGGAAGATCAGGTGATGATCCGAATTGCGGACAATGGCATGGGCATTCCTCAAGAGATTCAAAACAAAATGTTTGAACCCATGTTTACGACCAAGCCTGCTGGCAAAGGAACCGGGCTGGGCCTCTCCATTTCGCGTCAGATTATTGAAGAACGACATCATGGTTCCTTGACGATCAATCCTGAGCGAACCCACGGTGCAGAATTTGTCATCACGCTGCCCATTCAAGACACATAAACTTTGATTTTGGGTTGATTGGGGGTGAAGTTTGAGTGGATTGGAGTTGAAGTTGGAATAGTTGCCCCTGCCATTCATCACGAACAGATGCAGGGAATCGTATCGAATCGCTGCAGAGGGATACTGAAGGAGTTCGGCCCGATCCTCAATAGCTGGCCCGCTATTCCCTATAATATTTCCCTGTTCCGATCGAGCGAGCGACCCCATGACTGCCCTTGAAACTGCACCGTTTTCCCCCGAAGAAATTGCCTCTGAAGGCATTAAGCCCGACGAATACGAAGAAATTGTCCGACGGCTCGATCGCCATCCCAACAAAGCCGAACTGGGCATGTTTGGCGTCATGTGGTCAGAGCATTGCTGCTACAAAAATTCCCGACCGCTGCTGAGCCAATTTCCCACCACGGGGCCACGGGTACTCGTTGGGCCAGGGGAAAATGCCGGAGTTGTGGATTTGGGGGAAGGACTGCGGTTGGCCTTTAAAGTAGAGTCCCACAATCACCCGTCGGCGGTAGAACCCTTCCAAGGCGCTGCAACGGGGGTCGGCGGGATTCTGCGGGACATTTTCACCATGGGAGCCCGCCCGATCGCCATTCTCAATTCCCTACGCTTCGGGGATCTGGCGGATGCTAAAACAAAACGGCTGTTCCAGGGAGTCGTAGCCGGCATTTCCCACTATGGCAACTGTGTTGGCGTGCCCACCGTCGGCGGGGAAGTGTACTTCGATCCGGCCTACTCTGGTAATCCGCTGGTGAATGCCATGGCCTTGGGCTTAATGGAAACACCGGACATCGTCAAATCCGGAGCCAAGGGCATTGGTAACCCGGTGCTCTACGTCGGTTCCACCACGGGGCGGGACGGCATGGGCGGAGCCAGCTTCGCCAGTGCGGAACTGTCTGATGAATCCCTGGACGATCGGCCTGCGGTGCAAGTGGGCGATCCCTTTTTGGAAAAGTCCCTGATCGAAGCTTGCCTAGAAGCCTTCAAAACCGGTGCCGTGGTTGCCGCCCAGGACATGGGAGCCGCCGGACTCACCTGTTCCACGGCGGAAATGGCTGCTAAGGGGGGCGTCGGCATTGAACTTGACCTCGACAAAATTCCCGCACGGGAAACGGGTATGGTGCCCTACGAATACCTGTTGTCGGAGTCCCAAGAGCGAATGCTGTTTGTGGCAGCGAAAGGCCGGGAACAGGAACTGATCGACATCTTCCACAAGTGGGAATTGCAGGCCGTCGTTGCAGGTCAGGTGATCGAAGAACCGATCGTGCGGATTCTCTTTAAGGGCGAAGTTGCAGCCCTCGTTCCAGCCACGGCCCTGTCGGACAACACCCCGATCTACCACCGGGAATTGATGGCAGAAGCCCCTGCCTATGCCCAAACCGCTTGGGCTTGGAACGAGTCCCAGTTGCCTGCCTGCGATACCCAGGGAATCAACGGTCTGACCTGGAATCAAGTAACGCTGCAACTCCTGGATACCCCGACGATCGCCTCTAAGCGCTGGGTCTATCGCCAGTACGATCACCAAGTGCAAAACAACACAGTGATTTTTCCCGGTGGAGCCGATGCAGCGGTGGTGCGGGTGCGGCCCCAGGCCACCGCGACGGACTCGATTCTGCTGGATCAGCCTGCGCCTACCCGAGGTGTCGCAGCCACTACGGATTGCAATCCCCGTTACGTTTACCTCAACCCCTACGAAGGGGCTAAGGCTGCCGTGGCGGAAGCGGCCCGGAACCTTTCCTGCGTGGGAGCCGAGCCCCTAGCGGTGACAGATAACCTCAACTTTGGTAGCCCCGAAAAGCCGATCGGTTACTGGCAGTTGGCCAATGCTTGCAAGGGGTTGGCGGAAGCCTGTGAGGAATTTGCCACGCCTGTGACAGGCGGCAACGTGTCCCTCTATAACGAAACCCTAGATTCGGACGGCAAGCCCCAACCGATCTATCCCACTCCCGTTGTCGGCATGGTGGGCTTGGTGGAAGACCTCGGCAAGATTGCAGGACAGAGCTTCCAAACAACAGGCGATCGTGTTTACCTATTGGGCTTAGGGACAGATGCGGCGGCTCCGGCGACGAGCTTCGGTGGCTCGGAATATTTGGCGATGATTCATCAAACCGTGGCGGGACAACCCCCGGTGATTGATTTTGCTCTGGAACGGCAGGTACAGGCCGTTTGCCGATCGGGGATTCAGCAGGGATGGATCAAATCGGCCCATGATGCGGCGGAAGGTGGACTGGCGATCGCCCTGGCGGAGTCCTGCATTGGCGGCAATCGGGGAGCCACGATTCAACTCCAGACCACCCAACGCTTAGATCACCTGTTATTTGCGGAAGCGGGCGCGAGAATTGTCGTGTCGGTGGCAGCGGAAAATCAGGTTGCCTTTGAAACGTTTTTACAAGAACAGTTAGGTGATCATTGGCAAGCGATCGGACAAGTCACAGAAGCTGGATCGGCGCTCGTCATTGCCGTAGCTGAGCAGCCGCTGGTGCATCTCACCGTGGCGGAAATGACGGAAACCTGGGCCAATGCCATCGATCGGCGGATGACCGAATAGGCAAATACGACATTAGGAATTAAAACTTGGGTAGGGATTGGAGATTTCATCCATCCGGTGGCATGCCGAATCTCTACCCATATGCGATTATTAAGGAACCCTTAACGTTTGGATAATCGCAATTCCGCTAACGTTTCTAATCTGGTTTTCTGACTTAGTGTTACTGACCTAATGTTGCTAACTGCTTTACTCTGGACATCCATAGGTGATCGATTATGATGCCAACTGAAGACTTGTTTGACTGCTCTGATGACCATCTCAGCGATCGCCCGGATAAGCCGGAGGAAGCCTGTGGAGTCTTTGGGGTCTATGCCCCCCAAGAGGCGGTGGCAAAATTTGCCTACTTTGGGTTGTTCGCGCTGCAACACCGAGGCCAAGAGTCTGCGGGGATTGCGTCTTTTGAAGGGGACAAGGTGCATCTCCACAAGGATATGGGCCTCGTGACCCAGGTGTTTAATGAATTGATTATTGCGGATTTGCCAGGGGATTTAGCCGTTGGCCATACCCGCTATTCCACCACAGGCTCCAGCCGCGTGGTCAATGCCCAGCCTGCGGTTGTAAAAACCCGCCTCGGCCCCCTCGCCCTGGCCCACAATGGCAACTTGGTGAACACAGCGGACTTGCAAGCGCAACTGCTGGAGCGTAACCACGATCTACAAACGACGACTGACTCGGAAATGATTGCGGTGGCGATCGGGGAGGCGGTGAATGACGGGCAGGATTGGCAAGATGCCATTATCACGGCCTGTAAGCGATCGACGGGGGCCTTTAGCTTGGTGATCGGGACACCGGGGGCGTTGTATGGGACGCGCGATCCCAATGGGGTTCGTCCCTTGGTGATTGGAACCCTTCCCCGAGAAGGCTACACTACTCCGGCGCGCTATGTGTTGGCGTCGGAAACCTGTGCGCTGGACATCATTGGTGCGACCTACATCCGGGATGTGGAGCCAGGGGAATTGGTCTGTATTACTGAATCAGGATTAACCTCCCTGCGCTGGTCGGAGAGCCACCGCAAGTTGTGCATTTTTGAAATGATTTACTTTGCGCGGCCCGACAGCACCGTGCATGAGGAAAGCTTGTATAGCTACCGGATGCGGATTGGGCGGCAGTTGGCGAAGGAATCCACGGTGGATGCAGATATTGTGATTGCGGTGCCGGATTCTGGGGTGCCTGCGGCGATCGGGTTTTCCCAGGCGTCGGGGATTCCCTACGCGGAAGGGTTGATTAAGAATCGCTATGTGGGTCGGACATTTATTCAGCCCACGCAATCCATGCGGGAGTCGGGGATTCGCATGAAGTTGAACCCGTTGAGGGATGTGCTGCAAGGCAAGCGGGTCATCATCGTAGATGATTCGATCGTGCGGGGGACGACCAGCCGCAAGATTGTCAAGGCGTTGCGGGATGCGGGAGCGACGGAAGTGCATATGCGGATTTCATCACCGCCAGTGACCCATCCTTGTTTCTATGGCATTGATACCGATAGTCAGGATCACCTGATTGCTGCAACGAAGTCCGTCGAGGAAATTGCTGAGCAAATTGGCGTGGATTCCTTGGCGTATTTGTCGCTAGAGGGAATGCTGGAGACAACGCTTCAGGATACGGGACATTTTTGTTCAGCTTGCTTTACTGGTAAGTATCCGATCGAAGTTCCGGAAATGCTGAAGCGATCGAAGCTAATGTTGGAAGAGGCAACGGTTTAGAGGCCGTTAGCAATTTATAACGGGTCATTAAAAAAGAGCGTAGTTTGGTTTAGGAATGACATAGGCTTCCAACCCAGTTACGCTCTTTTTGTGATTGGATAGGGAATTTGTTATTGGATAGGGAATTGCGAGGTTAGGGAACAGCGCATAAATAAAATCCCAATTGGGTAGGGGTAGGAGAGTAAAAGGGTAGGAGGGTAGGGGAATGAAGAGGGGATATTATTTCTTTGCAAATCCCTTAACGTGATTTTGACGAGCAAAATTGTCCCTCACAAATCCCCTGTGCTTGGACGGAGATTCATTGGGGTGTCAGGAGCGTAGAGTCCCTGGCGGCAGGGGGTAAGATCATTGCTCTGACGCTGTGCCAGCACAAACTGTCCGGAGGGACAGACGTTCCCCGTTCGCTACGCAGCAGCCCCAAAGATCGAGCCATACCAGGAATTTATCGAACTCACATCAGGTTATTTGGCGGGGGCGCTGATTAGGCGGACTTCGGAGCAGAAGGTAACGCTGCTGGTACCATCGGGACGGTGGATTTTGCTGTGGCGCAGGCGGACGTTGTCGCTTTCGTACCAGATGCGTTCGACGGTGAGCAGTCCTTCTTTTTCAGTGGTGATGGTGATTTCGTTGTTTTCCCCAAAGGCAAATTCGCCAGCGGGAGCAGGGACGCCGAAGTTCCCGATCGCGCGGAGGAGTTTGCCTTGCCGTTGATCTTCGGGATGGGCGATCGCGGCCATGACAAGGGAGCCTTTTTGGTTGCTGGTTTCGCCTTCTACGAAGCCGTCCCACTGGACTCGGGCAGCGCAGGTAATTTGGCTGGGGGTGATGCCTTGTTTTTCGCAGAGTTGGGCGATCGCGGCATCGCTGGGTTCCAGGAGTTGCATTTCGAGGGTGGATTTGCCGCTTTGCTGCTGAGTAACGTTTACGTGGTGGTTACTTTTGATGGAAGACCAGCGGCCAGCGGATTTTTGAAAAAACTCCTGGATATCCATGAATGATTGAAGTCCTTTTGCTATGAGTTGCAGTTATGGGTCTTTGCAATCTCCTATTTTACGAGACGGAGGCCGTCGATCGATGCTTCGCTGGGATCCTGGCTAGAATTCCTGGGTGGTGCAACTGAGTCTGATTCTGTTGAGGCCGATTCTGCAATTATTGGCTCAGATAGGAGGTCGTCGTAAAGTCCTTCGTCTTCGGGGGCGTAGCCGTTTAGAAAGGCGTCGTGGCTACGGGTCGCAGATAATGTTGGGTTATGCTGCATGGGAGAATCTGGAGATAACAGCAATGGGTCGTTCGATCGCGCTTTTTCTATGGTAAACCCGGTAAGTTAGGTAGACCCCACCGTGATAGGAGACTGACCATGGTTTTAGGCATCTGAGGTAAAAATTCGGCGCTTCAAATTGGACTGCGTATACTGTGGAAAAAGAATTCTACAGGAGGCGGTATGGCTGAGGGAAAACTGTGGTTGACGATCGATTGGCATGGGGCAGATGCGGATCTGCCGGAGGAGCTTCAAGAGCGCTTTACGGTGGCGCAGTTGCAGGAGTTGCGGGAATTGGATGAGGTGGAGCAGGTGCAACGGGTGGCGGATCCAGAGGTACCTGAAGGCGGGATGGGAGCGGCGTGGCTGCTGGGGCTGCTACAGGCGGAGGTGAGTTTGGCGAATTTGCAGAAGTTGGTGCGGGAGGTGCGCGATCGTATTCCGGGGAAGCCGATTAATTTTACGGTGGAGGCGAATGGACGCAAATTTAGTGTAGAAAATGTGCGACCGGAGGAATTGGATGCGACGCTGGATAAACTAGTGGCAGCCGCAAAGAAGTTGGCTGAGGATTAGGGATGGCGAAGAAGATTGCGCTGCTGATTGGGGTCGGGGAGTTTGGGGTGGGGCTGAAGCCGTTGCGCTGTCCGGCCAATGGGGTGACGGCGCTGCGGGAAGTGTTGGAAAACCCCCAAGTAGGCGGCTTTGATGAAGTGATTCCGCTGTTGAATCCGGATGTGGGGACGATGCAGCGGCAGGTGGGGGAGGTGTTTGCCCGTGCCCAGAAGGATGATTTGCTGTTGTTTTACTTCACCGGGCATGGGGTGAAGGATCTGAGTGGGGATTTTTATTTTGCGACCAGGGAGACGGAGCTATTTCAGAATGGGTCACTGAATATTGGGACGGCGGTGGATGCCAAGTTGGTGCTGAAGGTGATGGCAAATTCGCTCTGTCGGCGGCAGGTGGCGATTTTGGATTGCTGCTTTAGTGGGGCGTTTCCGGATGGCTTTTTGGCGATGGATGCTGACCAGGTGGATATTCGGGGGCAACTGGGGGGGGAAGGACGGGCGGTGCTGACGGCGGCGACTTCGACGAAGTATGCGCTGGAGCAGGAAGGGGAAGCGTTGTCGGTGTATACGCGCTATTTGGTGGAGGGTCTGCGGACGGGGGCTGCGGCTCCGGAGGGGGCGTCGGAGATTGCGATGAGGCCGTTGCATGACTATGTGCGGGAGAAGGTGCAGACGGCGGCTCCGGCGATGAGGCCGGAGATTTATGCGGCGCGGGATGGGGAGCAGATTGTGATTGCGCGGGCGGCGGCGGATGATCCGGTGTTGCGTTATCGCAAGCGGGTGAATCAGTACATTGAGGAGGGTGAGATTGGGCTGATTGGTCGGCGGATTTTGAATCGGTTGCGGTTGGAGTTGGGGTTAACGGAGGCGCAGGCGCAGGAGATTGAGGCGGCAGAGCTAAAACCCCATCGAGAGCGGCGGGACAATCTGCGGGAGTTTGGGGAGGCGGTGCAGGAGGCGGCACAGCATTATGGGGGCTTGACTGATCGGGTGTTAGGGCAATTGCGGGAGTTTCAGCGGATGTTGAACCTGCGGGATGAGGATGTGGAGCCGATGCTGGCTAGGGTGCCGCGAGTGGCCCATCCAGTATCAGAACCTTTACCTACGCCATTACCAGAGCCAATTCCGCCCCCCCAACCGAAAGTTCGGATCACTGAGCCTATACCGACTTCTCCAACGAGGAAGCCTCAAGTTCAGGTAAGACTCCCTGAGGTGAGACTTCCTCAGTGGACGCGCAGAAAGTTTTTGACCGTTGTAGGCTTTGGTGGGGCTGGGTTTGTGGGAACAGTTGTAATGACACGATTGTTACAGTTTGGACAGCCTGATAAGCAACCTCCAACGTCATCATCTCCAAGTCTTAGACCTTCATCTTCGACCCTACCCCCCAGCCCTGAAACAGATTCGCCTAGTCAACCCCCTGTAAGCAGTGGTGGTAGCATCAAAGTTGGAATTCTGCATTCCCTCAGCGGCACGATGGCGATTTCCGAAAAAAGTGTTGTAGATGCTGAAATGCTGGCGATCGAGGAAATCAATAACGCTGGAGGTATTCTGGGAAATCAAATTGAACCCATTACTGAAGATGGAGCTTCAGATTGGCCAACTTTTGCGGAAAAGGCAAAGAAACTAATTATTCAGGATCGAGTCGCAACTGTCTTTGGCTGTTGGACTTCGGCAAGTCGTAAATCAGTTTTACCTATCTTTGAATCCCAAAATCATCTGCTGTGGTATCCCGTGCAGTACGAGGGTCAAGAATGCTCCAAAAATATCTTTTATACAGGAGCTGTACTTAACCAGGGAATTGAACCCTCGGTTCAGTGGTTGCTAGCAAATAAGGGCAAGGAATTCTTCCTCGTGGGATCGGACTATGTGTTTCCCTCCATCGCTAATACGATCATTAAAGCCCAACTCAAAGCCCTGAGTGGCGCAGTGGTTGGAGAAGACTACATTTCTCTCGGCAATACTGAAATCACCCCTCTAATTTCCAAAATTAAAGTGGCGCTACCGAACGGTGGCGTGATTTATAACACCTTCAATGGTGATACCAACATTGCTTTTTTTAAAGCGCTACAAGATGCAGGGATGCGGCCCGATAAATATCCCACGATGTCTGTTGGTATTTCGGAAGAGGAAGTGCAAGCAATCGGGGTGGAATATCTCAAAGGTCAGTATGCTGTTTGGAACTATTTTCAAACAGTCAATACTCCTAGCAACAAAAAGTTTGTGTCAGCTTTTAAGGACAAGTATGGCTCTAATCGAGTTGTGAATGACCCGATGGAGGCTGCTTACATTGCAGTATATTTATGGAAACAGGCTGTAGAAAAAGCTGGTACCGTAGATGATCTAGTAAAAGTGAAGAAAGCTGCTTATGGTCAAACTTTTGATGCGCCCGAAGGAATGGTTACTTTAGAAACTAATCATCATCTATCAAAGTTTGTTCGGATTGGAGAAGTACAAGATAACGGTCTTTTCAAAATTATTTATGAAACTAAGGAAGCTATAAAACCTCAGCCATGGAACCAATTTTTGCCTGAAACTAAGGGCTATATCTGTGATTGGTCTGATCCTGCTAAAGGTGCTAAGTACAAAGGTCTTTGAGTTTTTAGGTATTTTGTAAAAATCGGAGTTAGACACAATCAAATCTACATACAATTTTTCGCTATCTCCAAAAACCGGGATTTTCTAAAAATCCCGGTTTTTCAATTCAATCGATCGCCCCTTACTCCGCTGCCCGATCTCGTTCCATCATGCTAATGTATTTCCAATCGGAGCCGAGGACGGGAATCGGGGGACTCCAGCGAATGCGCTCGCAAAACCGCACCACTTGCAATTGATTGATCGTCGATTGGATTTCTTCGCGGGTGCCGAGCAGGTAGATTTGGAACGGTCTGCGGGAATCATCGATCGAATTTTCTGGGCGATCGGGGCCGCCAAAGCCAATAAACATGGGATTTCTCCTGGTTGTAGATGGGGAGGAAATCCCAAAAATTAAAGCCACCCTTTTGCGCAGGACAAGTAGGGTGGCCCGATCGAATGTTACAATCCGTGTCAAACCGCATTGAGACATTATCTGGCTCGGTTGCATCGCAAGACGTTGTGCTATCTAAGTCCGTAGAGATGCTGAAGCACTCGATCCGTAGGGCTATGCCCCGCCGCAGGCGTATGTTACTGCACTACCTCAAATTTGGTGATAAGCCTGTCCCTTAATGAATCATATTTCTATTCAGCAATGCCTGATATTGAATCCACTGATGAGCAATTCAGAATCTGACTCACTACCACGCATCTATCGTCCTCTGCCAATTCTGCATACAAAAGAGGAAATTGAGACATTATTGAATGTTGGAACGATAGAAGAGCTTTTAATTTTGCCATTGGCAGTCGGCGAAACCTTCCCTGACTGGAAATATGCACAAGATCTATGTTTGCGTCTAGCTGAACATTCAAGTGATACAGTCCGAGCGAATGCTTGCTTGGGGCTTGCCTATATTGCGCGCACAAAGCAGCGACTAGAGAAGCATCTGGTTAAACCTGTCCTTCTACGTGAACTGCGTTCTCAAACAGAATTTCGTTGGCGAGTAGAGGATGCAATCAAAAAAATTAATCATTATCTAAAATGGAATTTAGCTCAAAAATACGATAAAAATCATAACTTGAAATAGTTAGCTTGAGCATACTTTATAAATCACTGAACTAGAGTTTCGAAAGTTAGTCAGTTGATGAGTAAAATTATCTGCATCTATTCATTATCTTTATCGTTACCTATCTGTGAATCATACTTCCAACTGATCATCATCACATCATCATTGGTGTACTGATTTTAGGATGAATAGCAGTGTGACTAGTTTAGTTATTCAAGATACTTGAGAGAATGCTCATCATGGAACTGAAACTGACGCAAGGTGAAATGAAAGAAATCCAAAAAATTGCAGCGAATTCTGAGCAATCGATCGAAAGTCTGTGCGATCGCTTAGAAAAGCTGACTTGGCGCGATGGGTTATTAGAATTTAGAATGCTGTCCGGCGGTGAAATGCCGCTTTGGGTCAGTCAGCTTCAACGGTTGAGTCAGCAGGTAAATCAAAGACTCGAACAGGAAGGAATTCCCATTGGCCCTAGTTTGGCGGCCTATCAGGCGTGGAATCAGCCTAAAAAGAAGCACTAAACAGAAGGGGGACGATGGAATGTCACCCGTTGCCGCTTTTTACTTAAGACCCCTGCACCTGCACCGTGGCCGAGGCCGATCGCCCGAATTCCTCCGGCGCATACTGTAAACGCACTTCCGCACCCGGATAACTAAAGGTTCCCGGCGTGACCGATCGCACAAGGTAATGCAACGTATACACCCCTGCCTCAAAATGGCGACCATAGGCCATCACCCGATCGTGGTAAATCGTTTGATAGTCAATCTGCCAACTATCGGATTGGTTGGCAAAATAGGGTGTTGCTGTGCGGAACTCAGTATCGACCGCTTCAAAGCCTGCGGGTAGGGGATCGGTAATGACCACGTGATCGATCGGGTGGTCGGTGGTGATAGCTAATTCAATATCAAACACCTGCCCCGGCTTGACCACTAACGGTTGCTCCGTAGCTCCTAGACCCATTGTCCAGAGCGTAGTTGCTTGGTTGGCAGGATGAATCGATCGCACCACACTTAAGCCATTGAAACGACCGGGGGGATTGCCCTGGGGCCGATAACGGTAGGCCGCTAGGTAATGGAGGGTTCCTGTGCCAGTCTTGGCGAATTGCAGGGTTTGCCGTCCGCGCGGTAGATCGGCCATGGCGATCGTGCGATCGATGCTGGGTTTTTCGTAGCCTTGGAATTTCTCAGACAGGAGTGTTTGGTTATTCAGGGCCACCGTGGCCGTAAAGTTGGGCGGCGTGGGGAGCAATTGGCTGTAGTCCACGAGGGCGGTAAGGGCTTGGGCATTGTAATAGGTGCAGCCCCAAGTGCCCTGTTGCCGCAGCGCCAGCAAACTCGACACCAGTTTATTCAGCAGGGCGGGGGAAGCTTTGCGGGTGATGAATAGGCGCGTGGCCTCCGCCTGAGCCGTCGTGGGTGAACTGAACCACCACCAGCGCCGAGGTAAATTAATCGCCGCCGATCGACCCGTTTCGTAGACCGTTTCCTGGATCTTAGTCGCTAGTGTTTTCGCTTCCGTTTGCCAATCCGGGAACTGGGATAGATATCGTGCTAATTTAATCCGATCGACAGCATCGAATTGCTCCCGGCGATCGTACAAATCGCCTAGAAAATCCTTACGCTTTTCGCCCAGCGATGCCAATCCGATCAGGGAGCGTAACCGAATCTGATCCTTACAGCGTTGGCTATTGCAGAACGGATACTGTCCCGGATTGGTTAAGACCTTTTGCAAATAGCCTTGCAATTGGCTAATCATTGCAGCGTTGACGGATAGTTTCGCCCCGATCGCCTGTCCTAGCGCCTCCGCCACATAGGGCGACACAAAGGGATCGGACGTGGCATCGCCGGGGAAGCTGGCAAATCCCCCATCGGAGCGCTGGAGCTTGGCTAGGCGTTCCAAGGATTGGGCGGCATGGTTCGGCGGATTAAACGCCTTGAAGCTTTGACCGTAGGTTTGGCTGAGCACCTGTAAACTGGCCGCGATCGACAGTTGGCTGGCGGCGGGTTCCAAGAGGGGAAACTCTAGATCTTCCAAGGCTTGGCGGGCGGGTTCCTGGAGTTCGGGAATCAGCGTGCTGGACAGGGAAAGGTCTAAACCACCCACATTTGGCGCAACATTGGCCGCAATTTGCAGCGGAATGTCGGCCCGTTGTTCCGTGGCCCCCGTTTCCACCACCTGTTCCGTAATCTCCAAGGGCTTCACCAGTAGCGGCAACTCAAAGGCATCGGTTTTGCCGTTCAGCGTGCTCTTGAACTGCATGGTGCCATCGCCGGGACGGGTGGCAACGATCGGGAAACGATAGGCTTTGGTGGCTGATTCCAGGTTATCCTGTACCGTCGCAGCCTGATTATTGAGCGGTTGCAGTGCTCCGGCAAAGCTGCCCTGACTGCTGAAGCTGCCCGGTTTCCCGGTGTTATTGGTCACAGAGATGCCTGCGGCAAAGCGATCGCCGACGCGGGCAAATTGCGGTAATAAGGGATTGGTTACTAACGGTTGCGTTGCCATAAACGTTGCATCCTGATTACCAAAATGCATTGCGCCATCGGTAGCAACGGCGAGGACTCGCCACGTAGTTAAGTCATCGGGAACCTTAAAGCGGATGCTGGCTTTCCCGTTGCCGTCGGTAATCAGCGAACCGTTGTAGTAGGCGATCGGTTTAAATTCCTTGCGAATGCGCGTATCCCCCGAGCCACCGGACAGCCCACCCCCAAAGCCCCAGCCCTTATCGATCGGGGAGGCCAAGGGTTCCAGCACCACATCGGGGCGGTTATCGGCAAAGCGGGTCGAGATGGCCTGTTCAGCGTAGACGGTTTTGACCAAATCCGGTGGACGGTAGCCCGTCAGTTGTAGGACGGCTTCGTTGACGACCATGACGGTAATTTGTCCCTGGGTCGGCTTACCCTGGGCATTTTGCAGGGTGAACTGTACCTTAGCTTCACCACCGGGAACGATCGTGGGTTGTTCCGGTTGAATTTGCAGTTTGAGGTACTGCTGGTCTAGGGTGGTTTTAAAAGGGGCAAAGCCGATGTGGACAAGGTTGTCTAAGCTTCCCGGTTGCAATTTCTCCAGCGGTTCCCCTTGGCGCACGAGGACAGCCTCGATCGCCGCGTTGGGGAGCATTTCCGGCGTGACTTTAAATTGAATCTGGGGCGCACCGCCTTTGACTTTGGTGATGGTTTTGTACAGCGTCTTGTGGCGAATCACGGCAAAATACAGATCCGCCTCTGGGTAGGGCGATTGGATCACGACATTGGCCGTTTCGCCCGGTTGGTAGGTTTTCTTATCGAGCTTCAGTTCAAGCCGATTGTTGCGGTAGCGACTGCCCCAAAAGACCGATCGCTCACCCGTGGCCCAGATTTGCAAATCCGTTGCGGTGATTTCATCCTTGGCGTTGGCAAAGTTGGCGCGGATACGATAGGAACCGGATTCCGGTGGTGTTAGATTAACAGTTTGGGCTTGCTCACCCGATCGCACTTCCACTTGACCCACGGTTTTATATTCCACCTGGTTGCGTCCCCGTTGGCTACCTTCAATCACCTGGGTGACGCTGCTGTAAAGAATCTGTTGTAGTTCCAGTTTGATGGGTTGGTTGGCAACGGCTTTCCCTTGGGCATCGGTGACGATCGTTTGGATGGCAAAGGGTTTGCCCGCATCGGCCACGAAGGAACTTTTGAGGCCAATTAGCCGATCGCTGGGCAGGGCAACAACGGTTTTGTAATCTGCGACGGATAAATTCGAGACATCCTTCACCTGGGCGTCGAGGCGGTAGACCATGGGATAGGGCAGGTCGGCGGCGATCGTAAAGCTTTGTTGGCCCTGACCTTTGGGATCTAAGGCAGCTTGGGTTTGCAAGACATCGGATTCGACGCTGGGTTCTTCCTCCGGCCAGAACCACTGCCGCCCAAAGTTCCAGTCCTCCCAGCCCTTGGGTGTGAAGTCTGTTTTCTCGCGGGTGGCGTAGTATTCCACCTGGCCGCCTTCCACGGGCGCACCGAAGAGATATTGACTTTGCACCTGGGCGCTGATGGTGTCTCCGGCGCGGGCAAAGGCATGGTCGAGGGCGAGATCGACTTTAAAATTAGGCGGTTTAAATTCTGCGACTCGGAACGTTCCTAAAATTTCGACGCCATTGCGATTTTTAGCTTCGATCGTGTAGATCCCCAAGGGTTGCGTTTTTGCAATCGGCAGTTCGATCGAGAATGTGCCAAATTCGTTGGTGGTTTGCGTTCCCAGATCCGTTGCTTTGTCTTGGGGATCTTTGAGGGTCAGCTTGTAGGGGGTATTTTTATCCTGCTTGAGTTGTCCGGCTTTGAGGTAGTAGGCAGCTCCGGTGAACCAAGCGGTTTCCCCCGGTTGGTAGAGTTGCCGATCGGAGAAAATAGTACCGCGCGATTCTGGTTGGCTACCGTTCCATCCGGCGTAGATGCCATAGCCATAACTGCCACTCCATTCTTGGCTACGGGAAAAGGCCCAATCTTTATCTTCGCGGACGATCGTCAGTAATTCTGGTGCGTCGGCGAAGACGCTGGCTCCCGTGGACATACAGGATTGCAACTCGGCGGCGGTGAATTGCACCATTCCGGCGGAGTCGGTGGTGGCGGTGGCGCAGGGGGTGGGAGC
>NZ_JBLZFX010000081.1:0-27390 GCF_050753345.1 Alkalinema pantanalense CENA528
CGCTTAATGTTCAACGCAGCAGGCTTGTGGAACTTCTACTTAGATGCAGCATAAGTTAGATAACAGTCAGGGCAAACCCTGTCCCAGAGCTGGTTTTATTTCCCAACAACTCTAAGAAGACGTTTCTAGGGACTTTAGTTGGCTTAACGCTTGCTGCAACTCTAACGGCTTGTAGCTCTGAACCAGAGACGCCAGAAGCTTCCCCTCCTCCTTCTGCTAAACCAGTTGAAGCGGTCAAACAAAAGGCTGGCGATGCGGCTAAGAAAGCGGGTGAGGCGGCTGATAAGGCTGGCGAAGCTGCTAACAAAGCTGGCGAAGCCGCGAAGACGATGGGTGGCGAGGCTGGCAAAAAGGCTGGAGAAGCTGCTGGCAAGGCAGGAGAAGCCGCTAAACAAGCTGGAACTGCTGCTAAACAAGCAGGTGAAGCGGCCAAGAGCCAGACCGGCGCAGCGGCTAAAGATGCTATGAATAAAGCGGGTGAAGCGGCTACTAAAGCGGGTGAAGCGGCTAAGCAAGCAGGTGATGCGGCTAAGGGTGCAGGCGAAGCGGCTAAGGACTCCATGAAGAAAAATTAGCTTTTGTTCAGCGTTAATAGTCGTCTTAGGAGTCAGGCTCTCAGTGGTTGGACGTTAGATGTCTGGCTCTAGGCATTTTGGGTGAGACATTTGGCTCTAAGCATTGGGATCTAAGATTGTTTAGCTCTGTCGATCTACATCAATCGACGTTGATGGCCTAAACAGATCGATTACCTAGTCGGCTTAATCGTGTTGTTCATTGAACAGTTAAGTTGTCCGGCGAACCTACGATCGAACATCCGATCGTAGGTTTTTCATTGTAAAAATCCGCTTAGAAATTCGCAAAAAAAAGCCCTAAACCGGATTTGGTCAGGGCAAAGAATAGCCTTAATACAAGTGAGAAAACTTTTTTTAAATGGACTTAACGATCGTTAATTAACGCTTGATTACGGTATCTGCCATTTATCATCCTATGGGAAAGTAAATACTCAGCGAACACTCAAATTAGTGAATACCCAAATTGCAGTCCAGCGCGCGTGGAAAGTTTGGTGGAAAGATCAAAGGAAAAGGATGGAGAAAGATCAAAGGACAAAACCCACCTCAGAAACAAAGATGCTCATCACAGTTCTTGTTTCCTTTTGGACTTGTTATCACCAGTATCCTGTGATTTAGGTCACAAGTCTTCCGTGGATCAACGGACTTATTTATGAGGATCCTTTGAAGGATAAGCCCCTATTAGTCCTGATTTTCTGGGAGGTTTCTTGGCTTAGGATATGAATTTTGTAAAGTTAGCCATAATTGGGGCAGATCATTGATCTTAACTTCCTCAAAGTTAGTAGATCTACCCTTACCAGAAAACTCTCTGTTGAAAGAATTACAGGTGAAAGGGATGGGTGGGTGTGCTGGCGTTGTGAGGGACGCGCGCGCAGGGTTCGGGATTGACTATCCCTCCAGATTGGCGATCGAGATCGGTTCAATTGACTCCGCTGGTTGGAAGCCAAAGACCCGAGAGTAGAAATAAAATTCGCCATCCAAGACCCGACGAATATTTTCTGCTTTCCGGAATCCGTGTTGCTCGCCTTCAAATAAAACATAGGCGACGGGTAAGCCTTTTTGTTTAAGGGCTTCCACCATGCGTTCGGCTTGGTTAGGAGGGACAATTTTGTCTTCATCGCCTTGGAAGAAAACCACGGGGCAGGAGAGTTGATCCACAAAGTTGATGGGCGATCGCTCGTAATAAAGTGCTGCTTCCTGGGGGTAGGGGCCAATCAAGCTATCCAAATAGCGGGATTCAAACTTATGGGTATCTTCCGCCAGCACTTTGAGATCGCTAACGCCGTAGTAACTTGCCCCCGCTTTAAACACTTTGCGAAAGGTCAAGGCACAGAGGGTTGTGTAGCCGCCCGCACTACCGCCGTTGATAACTAGGCGATCGCCATCCACTTCCCCTTGATCGGCTAAGTATTGGGCTCCGTTGGCGCAGTCGTCTACGTCCACAATGCCCCAATTGCCGTTTAAGCGTTGCCGATAGGCTCGCCCATAGCCCGTACTCCCCCCATAGTTGACATCTAAAACGGCAAAGCCACGGCTTGTCCAATACTGAATGCGTAAATCGAAGGATGCTGTTGTGGCAGCGGTGGGGCCGCCGTGACTTTTCACCAAGAGCGGTGGCCGTTCCCCTGCTGGGGCTTGGTAGTCTTGGTTATTGGGTGGATAAAAGAAGGCATGGGCGGTTAAGCCGTGACTGGTCGGAAATTCGATCGGACGGGGAATGGATAAATAGCCAGGATCTACCTGAAGTTCTGTCGATTTTCGGACTACCTGCATCGTCTGGGCGACCAAGTCTAACCGAACGATTGCGGTGGGTTCTGTGGTCGATCCCCCTAGGAACGCTACCAGGCCAGGGCTGGCTTGTACTCCGGTGATGTTGGTGTAGGGGGTTGGAATTTCGGTTAATACCAGGGTGTCCAAGTCCAGGTGGGCAAGGTGGCTAATGCCTTGTTCGCTGTAGGTACAGAACAAATCTCGATCGCTGGTAAACCCGTAGTTCGACATGCCAAAGACCCATTGGGGTTGGCCAAATTCTGCTTCTTTGGGAAAGAGCGCAGTCATTTCTGAAGTGGTGGGCGACCAGCGATAGAGGTTCCACCAACCGAGGCGATCGCTGACAAAATACAGTTGCCCATCTGGCCCCCACTGGGGTTGGAAGATGGATTCCTCCGAACTACCCGCCAAGCATTGCAGATCCGCCAAGGTACCATCGGTTTGGAAGGTGCCGAGCCAAAGTTCTGTGCCATCCCAGGGCATGTTGGGATGGTTCCAGGTGATCCAGGCAAGGCTGGTGCCATCGGGGCTGAGGGTGGGGGAAGCATAAAAGTCATGACCGCTCACGAGTACCGTTTGGGTCCCATCGGCTTGAATTGCCACGATCGTGTTGATTGCTTCCTGGCCGCTTTGCCGGTGATCCTCCCGAATGGCGATGCAACGATCTCTTGGACGATCGGCAATCATATCGGCATAGCGTAAGTTCTCTTCGGTGGTAACGGCAACGGCTGCCGAGGGATAGGCTTGGCGATAGAGATGTTGATCCCGATAATTTATAAAATAAGTCACGCCATTCACCACTCGGTAAGCGCCGCCGCCATATTCATGAACGCGCGTGCGAACGTTAAAATCGGGGGAAGTAATTTCTACAAAGTCTCCGGTTGCGCTTTGGGTCATGATGACGTTGCGCCCCCCTTCCGTGGGTCGAGATTCGCTCCAGTACAAATCTTGACCATCTAAACAGAGTTGTCCGAGCCCGATCGAGCCCGCAACGATCAAGTCTGAGGTAATGGGGGATCGCCATTCACCAAAGGGAACATTTTTTTGAGCAGTCATGGGCAGTGCATCTCCAAGCAATGATCGATGGCTATGATGACGGTGAATAGGAAAAGACCGTATCCCACGGATCTTGTCGATTAGATATGTTACGGTATTAGCTAGGAGATATTAAATTCGGTTGGGTCGTTTGTTTCAGGAAAGGCTGTTCTCGATCGTCTGAATTGCCATCGAGTGCAGCTTGTGATCCATCGGCTGTCGCGATGCGCCCCAAGCATAGTTCAGGCCTTAAGTCAAGATCATTAAATCAAGATCGTCGGTTCAGCTATTTCTAGCAGGCATTTCTCCCGAAGCTTAAACGTCTCTCTTTTTCATTCCAATTGTGGAGATTTGCAATGTCGATTTATGTAGGCAACCTTGCCTATAGCGTGACTTCTGACGAAGTGACTACGGTATTTTCAGAATACGGTACGGTAAAGCGGGTACAGATCCCCATCGATCGCGAAACGGGTCGAGCACGTGGATTTGGCTTTGTGGAAATGGGTAGCGATGAAGAAGAAGCTGCCGCGATCGAAGCCCTAGATGGTGCAGAGTGGATGGGTCGAGATATGCGGGTAAGCAAAGCAAAACCCAAGGAAGATCGGCCCCAAGGGGATCGGCCCCAAGCTGGCGGCAACCGAGGTAATTGGTCTAATGCAGGTTCCGGCGGCGGTTACTCCCGTCGTTACTAAGTTGCTGACTGAAACTAAGTGGTTGACTGAAACAAGTGGTTGACTGAATTCGTGGCTTAACCACTGACTGAACCCAGTTCACCAGCGACTGAACCTTAACTAGATGACGTAACTAGGATGATGTAACTAGGGCGGCGTAACTAGATAGTTTGCGATGAGGCGCTGAATAGCGTCTCTCTTTATTTGAGGCGAATTTGAGCTTGAGGCGAGGTTTGCCTTGAAGTTGGGTTGAAGGCTAGCGCTATGCGATCGCGGATTGATAACGAAATTTTGTACCTGTACTATGAAGATGTCCCAGCCTATAAGAAAGATGGGTCAGTGGTGCGTAACAGCTACTTCTGGGCTTTGAAATCGATCGCGGGACGGGCCAGACGCGATCGGGATTGGGAATTTGAGCCAGAGGTTTGGTTTGCTTTAGCACGAATGTTGCTTTCTTTCACTGAGTCAGGTTATTTAGGCATTCGGGAAACCCTGTTAGAGTTTCCTGCTGATACACCGATTCCCGATGTTTTGAGATCCATTGCGACTTGGGAATAATGTGTCCCTGAGTTGCCCTCCGAAACGAGTCAGAGCAAGTTGAAAATCGATCGCGCAGCCCGATCACAAACTCCTGGTTCTCCTAATCTCTGACGCACTTCAGCGTAGTCCTGAAGCATGGTTTGCCGAGCGTCACTTTGCAGTAATTGCAGTGCTTGCTGGTAAATCCTATCGACGGTTACTTGGTCTTGTAGTAACTCTGGTACGACAGGTCGCATTGGAACAAGGTTCACCGGAGACGCGAAGGAAATTTTGAGTTTAATCACATGGCGGGCCAGCCACGCAGTGAGGGGACTGAGGCGATAAATGACCACCTGCGGTACATTCAACAGGACCATTTCCAAGTTTGTGGTGCCCGATTTGGTTAAGGCTAAATCTGCGGCGGCGATCGCGACTTGGTTCAGTCCCTTGGGGACGATCGTGGCTTGTAACCCATAGTCTGCGATGGCTTGTTCTAGGACGGGTCGATAGCGATCGAGGGCGAGGGGCACCCAAAAATGGATTTGCGGAAACTGTTGCTGGAGATGCTGGGCGGCGGCAAATATGGGTGGTAGTAGGTACTTGAGCTCTTGCTTGCGGGAGGCGGGGGAGAGAACGATCGCCCAGTCTTGCTCTGCGATGCCCAACTTGGCTCGGGCTTCCTCCCGACTGGGTGCATTTTGTAAGCGATCGACCAAGGGATGGCCTACCCATTCCACGGTGGCTCCCTGCTTGGTGTAATAGTTAGCTTCCTCGGGAAAAATTGCTAGCAAGCGATCGGTAATGGCCTTGATTTGCTGGGTGTTGTGATCATTGAGCGACCAGACCCATTCCTGGGGGGCAATGTAGTAAACGATCGGCACCTTGGGAAAAGACTGGCGCACAAAATGTCCAATGCTTAGGTTAGCCCCTATATAGTCAATCAGAATGACTAAGTCTGGTGGATACTCCAGTAGATAGCGTTTGGCTTTGCGTTGTAGTAATAGCGTGGGCAACACGTAGGGCAATGCTTCAAAGACGCCGATCGAGCCGATGGCGCTGGTATTGCCTAACAGCGTAGCTCCGGCTGCTGCCATGCGATCGCCTCCGAGGGCCACGATTTCTAGGTCGATTCCTTGGCTGTTGGCTTGGCGATACAAGGCATCTACCAGCATTGCCCCTTGGAGATCGCCGGACACCTCGCCCGTACTGATAAAAATTCTTCGTTTCACAGGTTGATTCCCCAACTTCGTCTCTTCCGGGAACTTCGTCTTTTCCGGGAACTTAGTCTCTTCCGGAAATTTAGCTTCTTCCGGGAACCAAACCCCGACGACCGGGCAATTGGGACATCACAATGAATTGACGGAGATGCCGTAAGTAGTCATTGTCTGAAAGTGTTTCCAGTTGTTCAACTGCTTGGGCAAAGGTAGATTGCGATCGATACAGCAGGCGAAAGGCTTGCTTCAATGATTTTAAGACCTCGCCGTCCTGAAGATCGGCCACTCCAGCTCGCTGTAGCCCAATCAGATTGAGCGATCGCACGCGAGAAGGATTGCCCTCGACCATCATGTACGGTGGCACATCCCGATCGATGCGTGCCATGCCTCCTACCATCGCCAAGCGCCCAATTCGTACAAACTGGTGTACCCCTAAAACGCCACTGAGTCGCGCCTGGGATTCAATGTGCACATGCCCTGCTAAGGCTACGGAGTTCGCAATAATGACCTGATCTTCAATGACGCTGTTATGACCGACATGGGTATAGGCCATCAGAAGATTGTTATTGCCAATACGGGTGACATCATCGTCATGGGTTGGGCGGTGAATGGTGACATATTCGCGAATTTGGTTGCCATCGCCAATGCGAACTGGGCCGCAGGAACCGTCATATTTCAAGTCCTGGGGTTCGAGGCCGATCGCTGCCCCTGGAAAGATTTGATTGCGCTCTCCTACCCTTGTATCCCCATCCAGAACCACATGGGGCCCAATCACGGTGCCTGCTCCGACCTTTACTTTTGCTCCAATAACAGCATACGCCCCTACTTGTACGGTTGGATGTAATTCAGCACCAGGATGGATAACAGCAGTCGGGTGGATTAGGGTTGCCATATCAGCTATGCGTGGTGAGTATTGCCTAGACGAGCAGGCTAACCTGAGGTACGGCCTCAGCAGACTCTTGCTTAGCCGCCATTGCCAAAATACAACAACGGTTAGAGTGCTGCCTCAAGTTAACTGGCGTAGGCAGTGGGAAGGGAAGAAGGTGTAAGGAGCAAGGAGGAGCGGTCAGTCAGTGAGCTTATTCTAGACGGAGGAACCAAAACGGCAACCGACTATTCGCGTCGCCCCAATTGGGATTGACCCATCGGCCTGAGTTGATCCACCTGCCTGAACTGACCCATCAGCCAATGACTCATCTAGAGTCATTGGTAATGATTGAGAGACGTGGGAAGAGCGTGGACTCATTGTAATCAATTGCAATCAGTCAGTTTTGCCCATTAGTCAACTTTGGGGGAGGCTATGGATTGGGGGAGGCTATGGAAGTGACTTAACCATTCGTATGAGGGTTTGGCAAGAGATTAACGGAATTTAGTCTACTAATGCAAACATTAATTCACCTTCGCAGGCCAGTTGTCCATCTACTTCAGCACGACCTTGCATCTTCCCAAATCGACGGCCCTTGACTGACAACAGTTCCACAGTCATTACCAGTTGGTCTCCTGGCACAACGGGCCGACGGAATCGCACTTTATCAATTCCCGCGAACATAAACAGTCCATCGGGGACATCCGCCATTTGGGTCAAAACGATGCCACCCACCTGTGCCATCGCTTCGACAATGAGCACTCCCGGCATGATGGGACGACCGGGGAAGTGGCCTTGGAACTGTGGCTCATTGAAGGAGATGTTCTTAATCCCCACTGCAAGCTTGCCGGGAACAAAGTCAATGATTCGATCGACTAAGGCAAAGGGATAGCGATGGGGTAAGAGCTTATGAATCTCTTCCACAGAAAAGGTGGTTTTCATGGGCGCAGGTTCGGAGGTCGTCTCAGCCGGTTTAAGGTCAGTCAGGATGGTCATTGGATTCGGTTTTAGATACACAGAACGAAGCGAAACTGTCGAGCTAGCCTGGATTCACGATCGCCGCGAGTTGCTGGGCCAGCTGAGTATGCAGGTGGTGACTAGCTTTGTAGGCTAAGTAGTGGGCGGTGGGCAAATGTCCCACCAAACTTAAATCCCCTACTAAGTCTAAAAGCTTATGACGGACTGGCTCATTTGAAAATCGTAGTGGCGGATTTAACCAGCCTGTTTGGCTACAAACCAAGGCATTATCCAAGCTGCCTCCTTTGATCAAGCCAGCGCTTTGGAGGTGCTCGATTTGATGGGCGAGGCCAAAGGTGCGGGCGGGTGCTATTTCTTGGACGAAGGAAGTCTGGCTGGGTGACCAACTGTGCCACTGATTGCCGATCGCGGGAACGTCAAAGTCAATGCCGTAGCTAAAGCGCAATTCTGGCGCAGGCAAGGCTGCTACGAAGGCATCGCCTTGGCGAACCCAAATCGGTTCATTGAGTTCCATTTGGGGGCGTGGGGTGGTTTGGACGGCGATGCCTGCGGTGGCGATCGCCGTGGCCCAATCCTGGGCCGAACCATCCAGTAATGGCACTTCTCCGCCATCAATTTCGATGCGGACGTTATCGATACCCAGGCCCAATAGTGCCGCCAGTAGATGCTCGACTGTGCGAACTTGGGCATTGCCTTGGGCTGTTTCGGCGACCAATTCTGTGGAGAGAACGGTCTGTTGAACGTTGGCAACTTTGGCTGGAATGGCGGGAGAGTTGGGTAAATCGGTGCGGATGAAGGTGCGACCGCTGTTACCAAGGGCGGGAATGAGGTGCACAGTGGTGGTGAGCCCTGAATGTAACCCTACTCCTGTACAGGCGATCGGCTGGGCGATCGTGCATTGGCGATCGCCGATTGATAGACCCTTAGCTACCGTCTTGTCTGCTGTTTCAGCAACAGCGGTAGAGGGGGTTGTCTCAGCCTCTTTCATTCCCGAACCCTCATTTCTGCACCTGCTCTAGTTGTTAGAACGCTAGCGTTTAGAAGCGCTCGCCAATGCCAAAGTGAAGACGACTGTCCCCTTGGTCATTGAATCCATAGTCTACACGAATGGGGCCGAGGGGCGACTGTACCCGCACGCCTAAGCCGTAGCCAATGCCGCTTCCTGGTTTGCCCCGCAGTCCAGCAGGATTGCCTTTGACGCTATCTCCGGTGCCCAAATCCGTGGCCGCATCGACAAACAGCGCGCCCGAGATGATCGAGAACAGCGGGAATCGGTATTCCGCAGAGGCTTGGATGAAGCTCTTACCGCTGCCCACATCCCCTTCCTCAAAGCCCCGGACGGAGTTGCTACCACCGAGGGAGAAGGCTTCGTAGGGGGGCAAGTCACCCAGCACAGTACCGCCTTGGATGTTAAAGGCAAAGGCTTGGGGACAATCCGCCAGTTTAGGATCCTTGGTTTGGCAACCTTTGGTGAATTTGGTCAACCGAGTGGGAATGTAGAAGCTGTAGCTACCCCGCAGGCGGTTGAACAGGATACTGCCCTGACCGATCGGGATGGATTGCTCTGTCCCAAAGCGCAGGACGGAACCCCGCGTGGGTTTCAGCGCATCGTTGCGGGTGTCTTTGACAAAGCCAAGTTGTAGGGTAAGCAGGTCATCGGTGCCCTCACCACTAAAGCTCAGGTCGCGTCCAAAGCCGACGGTTTGACCGGCTTCATTGACGAGGGGGGTATCGGCTTCGACCTTGTCGCCATCGGCATTCTGAATTTTGACCCGTTGGTACTGCAAGCCTAGGGAGGCAGACCAGGGAGAGCGCTTGAAGACATCCTTGGACAGGGGCCGGGAGAAGCTGATGCCGCCACCGGTGCGGACGACGCGAGGCCGATCGCGATCGCTGCCATCTAGAATGCGGACTTCGTCTTCGCCGCCATCGAAAATTAGGGAAATGCTGCGGCGACGGAAGCCGTTAATGGTGTAGGAGGTGCGGTAGGGATCGCCAGCAATCCAGGGGTCAGAGAAGCTGGCATCAAACAGCAATTCCCGTTGCCCTACTTGCAGTTCAGCCCCCAGTTTTTGGTTGTTGCCGCCTAGGTTCTGCTGCTGGTAGCTAACGGTTCCAAACAGGCCACTGGCGGAGCTAATCCCGGCCCCAGCGGCGATCGATCCAGTGTTGCGTTCGACAACGTTGACATTGACGATCGCCTTTTTAGGATCCGAACCTGGATCGAGGGATAGTTTGACATCTTCAAAAATGCCTAGGCCAAAGACGCGCTGTAAATCCCGTTCGGCAGTTTTGCGATTAAAGACTTGTCCCGATTTGGTTTCCATTTCCCGCAGGACAATGAATTCGCGGGTACGGCCCTTGGGTTTGCCGTTTTTGTCGAGCTGTTCTTCGCCTTCTTTGTTCAAAAAGCGCACCCGTACCGATTCGATGTCCCCTTCGGCGACTTGCAGCGTGACGGTGCCATCGGGATCCACCTTGGGCAGATCGACGACCTGGGCCAGAACATAGCCTTCGTCTTGGTAGCGTTTGGTGAGATCTTGGATGCCCCGTTGCAGGCTGCGGTAGTTGAGGGTGGAGCCGTATTGCTCTTGGAAAACCTTATCTACATCGGCCTGTTTAACGATCGAACTGCCTTCAATGCGCACGCCTTTTAACGTCGGGTTGGGCTGCACATCAAAGCTGACCCGTACCCCGAGGGGAGTATCTTCTGGCTTGGCTTGGACGTTGGCGAAAAATCCGGTCGCAAAGATCGCGTTGATGTCTTCCTGTAACTGCGATCGGGTGGTGGTCTGGCCGGGTCGGGTGCGAATCACGCGGTAGACCTCATCTTCCAGATTGCCCGTGGCTCCAGTCACCTGCACTTCTGCCACCAAGACTCGCGGTTCTGGTGGCTGTTCGCCCGCTGCGGGCTGCCCTGCGGGAGGCTGCCCCGTAGTAGGTAAGGGGGGCGCTTGGGAAGGGGTGGGAGTGACCTGAGGGGTTGCTTGAGGAGCCACTTGAATGGTGGGATCCTGAGGTGCGGTGGGCGCAGGGGCGTCTGGGGTGATCTTGATTTGATTTGGGGTGTCCTGCTCGGGAATACCCCCCTGGGCAACCAGCAGGGCCGCTTGGGATTGGGGTATCGTTTCCGAGGCAGGCTGCCCGATCGTGCCTGTTGTGCTCGTTTCAGTTTCAACGATGACTTCAGGCAGAGCTGCTGCAATTTGAGTTCCAGCTTTAGTCAGAGCCGTTTTAGGCTTAATTTTCTTTTGAGAGAGAACTTTAGGCGAAAGTGCTTTTGGTTCAGCAACTTTCGGTTCAATCTTTTTGGGTTCAATCTTTGGCTCAGAAATCGGTTTGCTGAGTTCCCGATCGGTCTGGGTCGGTACCACGTCCGATTTCACAGCCTCCTCAGCAGAGGCTGCCTGTACCGCTGAAGAATAACCAAGACTTGCCATTGCAGCAAGAGCCGCTAGCCAAACGGGAGAGAATCGCAGATAACGCACGATCGAGTTGCTCCTTACACCAACACCAGTCCAAACAACACAATACCAACAAAGGATACGGGGAAAAGCTCAGAAAAGCTATTCTGTTCTACACCGCTTGTCCAAGAACTCGTTCTAAGACTTGCCGATAGCCCCCCTCAACATCCCCTAAATCCTGACGGAATCGATCTTTGTCTAGGACGCGCTTTTGTGGATCGGGTTCCCCTTGTTTCCACAAACGACAGGTATCGGGGCTTATTTCATCTGCAAGAAGGATATTACCACTCCGATCTCGGCCAAATTCCAGCTTGAAGTCCACTAGGGTGATTTCGCATTGATTGAAAAATTCTCGCAGTACCTCGTTAATGGTCAATGCCATGCGGGTCAAGGTTTCCACTTCTTCGGGGGTGGCGAGGTTGAGCAGGCGTAGGCGATCGGGGGTCAGCAGTGGATCCCCCAAGGCGTCGTCTTTGAGGTAGAACTCGACGAGGGGCGGCTGGATGTCGGTGCCGAGGGCTAACCCCGTTTGCTTGCAGAGGCTACCAGCGGCGATGTTCCGGACGACGACTTCTAGGGGAATAATCGTCACTGCTTTGACCAACATCTGGGTTGGATGGGGCAGGCTGATGAAGTGGGTGGGCACGCCTCGGGAGGCCATCAGTTTGAACAGGTGGGCGGAAATGGTATTGTTGATTTCGCCTTTGCCTCGGATGCTGCCTTTTTTCTGGGCGTTGAAGGCGGTGGCATCGTCTTTGAAGAAGGTGAGCAACCGGTCGGGGTCATCCGTTGCGTAGAGAATTTTTGCTTTTCCTTCGTAGAGTTTTTCGCCCAGCTTAATCTCCGCTGGAGCATTTTCGCGAATATCATCAACTGGGCTAGACATAAGAAAGCCACCTTAAACTGGAGCGTCAATAATTGTAACGCTCTCAGCCACTATCCCACGTTGAATTCCCAGACTAGGCTCGAGATTGGCGAGAGGGATAATATATCTGCTGGCTAAAAATTGGTGGGTCTAATATTTGGAAAGATGGCGCAGGCCAAAATAAATGCCGATTAGACAGAGCGGAATTAGGAAAAACAGGGGATAGGTTGTGACGAGATAGGCCAGGACGATCGGTGACCAAATTAAGGCGAAGATGCTGAGGGTGAGGAGAACCCCATAAATCTGCATCCGGGTTTTGAGGCTTAGTTGGTTCCAAAAGGTTTTAGGTTGATTTGTGGATCCGGTTTTGGTGAACTCTTGCCATTGATAGGTGCCCTGGGAGGTTTGGCTGGTGCGGCTGTGGGGCGATTGGCTGTGGGGCGATCGGGTGGGTTGAGAACTGGGACGCTGGGAATAGGCTTGTTGCGTGATGGCTTGCTGGGTGAGCAGGTGCTCTAAGGATTCGTAGGCGACGTTGATTTGTTTAAGTTTTTCTTCGGCTTTTTGGCGGAGGCGGGGATTGTGGGAGAAGCGATCGGGGTGCCAAACTTGGACGAGATCTTTGTAGGCTTGTTTGAGATCGTCGTGGGACACGGGGGGATTGAGTTCTAGTACTTCGTAGCACTGTCGAATGTTCATAGAAAATCCCTAGTCACTCACCCTGAACTCCGTCGCACGGTATTCTTAGCGTTCCCAGAAGTTGAGGCACCTTTGCACGATCGGGCGGCTTGCCTCTAACCCATGATTAATTTCCAGACGGTACCCACGACGAGGGTGACGAGGGCTGCAAAGCCCAGGATGATGAGGAACAGGGCGATCGCGAGGACGAGGATGAAGCGGCGATCGACTTTGCGTTGCAGGGTGCCGTTGCTGACGTGGGATTCCAGAAGGGCGACATTACGGCTGTTGGATTTCCAAGCGAAGTCAAACAAGTCTCCCACCACGGGAATGGCTCCAACGCTGGAATCGAGCAGGATATTCAGCACCATGCGCACGAGGGTAGATTTCGGGACTCCGAAGCGGGCTGCTTCCAGGACGATGTAGGCGGATACCACGATGCCCACCATGTCACCGCCCCCTGGCAGGAGTCCCAGCAGCGGATCCAGCCCAATCCGATAGTCGGTGCCGGGAATGGCGATCGCGTTATCGAGGAGTTGTCCGACGGTGCGTACCCGTTGGAGGGCTTGGTCGCGGGAGGCCAGTTTTTCGAGGGAATGCATGACGGCTGGTTCGATCGTGATGTCCCTACAGAATAACGGATTTTACTAGCCGGGGCGATTGGGGGAGAAATTGCGCTGGGCGGGTTGGTGTAACCAGTTGAGGTCGGGGCGGATGGGAATGAGGCCGCCGGGGTTGAGGGGAAAGAGGTTGCCGTAGTAGTCGCGGCGGATGGTTTCGAAGTCGCAGGTGTCGGCGATGCCGGGACGTTGGTAGAGGTCTTGGACGTAGCCGCGCAGGTGGGGATAGTCTTGGATACGACGATAGCTGCATTTAAATAGGCCGTGGTAGGCGATGTCAAAGCGGATCAGGGTGGTGAAGAGGCGCACGTCGGCGAGGGTGAGGCGATCGCCGCAGAGGTAGCGCTGGGTGGCGAGGGTGGTGTCGATTTCGTCGAGGGTGCTGAAGAGTTCGGTGACGGCGGTTTCGTAGGCGGATTGGGTTTGGGCGAAGCCACAGCGATAGACGCCGTTGTTGACGGTGTTGTAGATTTTATCGTTCCATTGATCGATGGCCGATCGTTGATCTTCGGGATAGAGATCGATTTCGGAATGGGTTGCTAGAGGGTTAAATTCACTGTTTAAGATTTCGATAATTTCTGCGCTTTCGTTGTTGACGATCGTGTTGGTTTTGCGATCCCAGAGGACGGGGACGGTCGATCTGCCTGGGTAGTCGGGTTGGGCTTTTTGGTAGAGTTGCGCCAAGCTATGACATCCAGCGAAGGGTTCGGGAAAAATCCAGCCTCCGTTTTCTGGGGAGGGTTGGACGATGACGATCGAGATGGCGTCTTGTAATCCTTTGAGGACGCGCACAATTAGGGTTCTGTGCGCCCAGGGGCAACCCATGCCGACGATGAGGGTGTAGCGATCGGCTTCTGGGGGAAAGCGGGCTTCGGGTTGGGCGGAGATGCGATCGCGGAATTGGCTGGTGGGGCGCTGGTAGGCACCGGAGGCGTTGCGGGGTGCCATTTGGGACATCATGGTTTGCCAGAGGGTTGTCCAAACCCAGCGGCCTGTTTGGATGATGAATTTCGGGGGAAGTGCTTTTTTCGCCATGGTGTCTGATCCAAGTTCAAAATAGACATTAAGACATGCAGACAAGAATTTAAATCGTATGGATCAGGACTCACTGGCCTTTCTCATTGGCGTACTGATGCTATTTCTCTACCTGATCTTCTCAGCGATGACGGAAATGGGAACGAAATGGCCGGGACGGAGGAATGATGATGAGGAAGGGTAAGGGAGTGGGAAGGTTAGGGAAAGGTTATTTTGTAGAGATTCAAGAGGGTGCCGGGTTGTTGCTTTTGAATTTTGCCGCCGATCGATTTAATCAGTGCTTCCCATTTGCTCAACGGCTCTAGGAATACTTCCGCGCCCAGATAGGTTTCCAAAATAGCCCAATTCTCAGCTAATTCTGTCTCAGGGTTGAGCAAGTCAAAAACAAAACTACCACCGGGTTTCAGTGATTTCTTAATGATAGTCATTACCGCTTCCCAGTAATCGATCGGGTAATAACAACTGAACCCTGTCGCGATCGCGCTATCGAATTGCACATCATTGTAAGCACACACATGGGCTGGTGCATAGGCAACCCCCTTGAAAAGTTTGGAGTTGAGTTGCGAACCTCGGGAATCCAGAAATTCCTTCGCAAAGGTGCTGATTTCCTGCCCATAAAAATAAGCATCCCAGTCTCGCCAGCAGGGATAAATCAAAAAACTCAACCCACACCCCAAGTCCAAAATGCGATCGTTCTTCTTCGGCTTCATCAATTCCCAGAAGGGCGAAGTTAGCTTCGGTTGCAACTTCCCAGCAGCCCACTCCTGGAAAATCGGCATCGACTCCACTTCCGGCGGGAGGTTAAAGGGTTCTCGACGAAACTCCCGATCGAACCGTTGCGCGATCGCTTGGATTGAGGATTGCCATTGATCGACTGGAATGCTCATTTAGTGATGAAGATTGATGAAATACTAACTGGATTAGCCTTTCAAGGCTTTATTGAAATTTTGACGATAGGATTTATTAACAGCAAAGAACAACGGCCACAGTAGCGTTAAAGGCACCTTATTATCCTGGAAGTTAGTCCGCTGAAAACCACTCCAAAACTTCCACGCGCCTCCCGCGTAAATTCCCAAAACCAGTAGTTCTAAGATGCCCATGGATTTTCTCCAGCATTATCTATGAATGGCTTATTTGCTCTATTTTATCTCGCCTGATTTCGCAAGGGCAAGGAACCCGCAACCCATTGTTGCTAGCCATCTAAGATATAACTGTTCTTTGCAAAATACATCGAAAAGCTACAGACAATCAAAATTTTCAACAAATTTCATCCAGGGGGAAATTGCAGACCCTATCAGGATAAAACCTTAAATATAAACAACTCCGCGATCGGGATCAGGGGGCGATCGGAGAAAGCATCCGGGATTTGCAAATTTAGTGGCGTGGGAGCAGCGAAGTTGGAGCGTATGAATGCAACGGATGTCGTTAAGACGGTGCTGGTGGTCGAGCCTTGTGCTGAACATTTGCCCGTGATTGAACAGGCTTTTCAATCCAGCACTATTCCCCATAAATTGGTTCCTTTGAACCAGGGAGAACAGGCATTGGACTTTCTGGAGCGCCGTGGATCCTATAGCAATGCGCCGCGCCCCGACTTGATTTTGCTGGAATTGGATTTTCCGGAGTCCAATGGCATGGATATTTTGTCAAAAATTAAACAAAATTCTCAATTTAAGCGCATTCCAGTGATTATTCTGACCGCGATCGATCAGCCCCAGCAGGTATTACAAAGTTATTTATTACAAGGCAATAGTTACGTCGTCAAATCTGGTGAATTGGATTGTCTATTTCAATTGATTCGGCGGATTGATGAATTTTGGCTGGGAATTGTAACTTTGCCAGTAGAGTGAAGACTCAGATAATTAAAAATTTTTGTAAGAGATGACTAGTTTTCCTAGGATTTTTTAGTTTTTTTTAAGATGGCTTGCCAAAAATGATCCGGTTGTCTCCTGATTCTCTCTTCATCCAACTCGTCGCCAGATTTCCACTACGAACTTCTGATTTATTTAATGTTTCTGCTCTACTCGCCATTGCTAACCTGGGATATGCTCAAAGCAGGAATTGTCTTTATATCACTTCATTAACTTGATTGACTGAAATTAGCTGGAAAATTTAGTTGGGATGAATGCAATTGGAATAAATCTGGTTGGAATATAGGTCTTTATAGCGGGACGGGGATTGTCTTTGACGGACAATCTTAGACAATCTTATTCATTGAGAGCGTTCCTAGCTCCTTGCCTAAGGAAAACCTGGACACCATCCATTCACACATCCCTTGCTTAAGCGGGGAAATGAGGGGTTTAGTTCACCTGCGATCGACCATACTTTTCATCTCGTGAGACTGTCCAGATTCCGGATCATTGGTGACTGTCTTCGTTCAAAGACTGGCGGTTTTAACTAAATCGGTTCGTTGAGATTTTTGGTTGCTTTGATTTAAAGAAATTCGATTTTTATTTGCTTAATTTTTGAGTTGTTGGAATTTTTATTTGCCTCTAGGCCAATCACTTTTAGGCCAGTCACTTCATCCAGAATTGGAGTTAGTAAACGATTGGATTTAGTCAATAGATTAGAGCGGGTTGAGGTGGAGCCCTCTCGCACCACCTAGTATCGCCTCGTGATTATCCCGTCATTATCATTGCGTCATTTGTGCCGTAGCGCTTGCCCGTCTTGACGGTTCCGTACCTTGTCTATATCTCTACGTTGGGTAGTGTAAACCATGACCAGTTTTCCCTTTAACGTTCATTCCTTAGCGACAGAAGAAATTAATCTCACCCATCTCAAACAGCCTTCCATTCATATCCTGACGCAAATTCAGCCCCATGGGGTGCTGCTGGTGTTGCAAGAGCCGGAGCTAACGGTGCTGCAAGTCAGTCGCAATGCCTCCCGGCTCTTGGGGATCACCCCGGAACAACTTTTGGGTAAACCGCTGGATGAGATTCTGGATTCCTTCCAAACCGATCGACTGCGGCAGGGACTGTCCTATCAGAACCTGGACTTTATTAATCCCACCAAAATTTGGGTGCGGCTAGCAGGGGATCAGTATAGTGTCTTTGATGCTGTCTTCCACCGCAGTGCCGATGGCTTCCTGGTGGCGGAACTGGAGCCAGCGCTGTCTCAACATAACATTCCATTTTTGAGCTTTTATCACTTGGCGCGGGCGTCCATTAATCAACTGGAAAATACAGCCAATCTGAAAGCGTTCTATCAAATCATCGTCCAGGAGGTTCGCAACGTCACGGACTTCGATCGGGTAATGCTGTACAAATTTGATGACGATGGCCACGGGGAAGTGGTGGCGGAAGATAAGCTACCTGAAATGGAATCCTACATGGGCTTGCATTTCCCGGAATCCGACATCCCCAAACCCGCCCGTAAACTCTTTGTCTCCAACTGGATTCGGGTGATCCCCGACAGCCAAGCGGAACCGATCGACCTCTATCCCGCCCAAAATCCCGTTACCCATCAACCGACCGACCTCACCCAATCCATCCTGCGCAGTGCCTACAGTTGCCACCGCGAGTACCTACACAACATGGGCGTGGGCGCTTCCTTGACCATTTCCTTGATGAAGGATCAAAAACTTTGGGGTCTGATTGCCTGCCACCACCGCACCCCCAAACCTGTGCCCTATGAACTGCGCAAAGCCTGCGAATTTTTGGGTCGGGTGATTTTCTCGGAAATTGCCACGCGGGAAGAAGAAGCGGACTACATCTACCGCACGAAATTGGCGCAGGTGCAGTCGGCGTTGATTGAACAAATGTCCGAGGCCGATCACTTCATTGCGGGGTTAGTCCAGCACGAACCCAATCTGTTAGATCTGGTGGATGCAACGGGTGCGGCGATCTATTTCAATGGACGCTGGACCACGATCGGCCAGACTCCCGCCGAGGAAGAACTGAATTACCTGGGCAAATGGTTGGGAAAAAATATCGAAGAAGACGTGTTTTATACGGATTCTCTGCCGTTGCTCTACACCGATGGAGAACGGTTTAAGGACGTGGCCAGTGGCCTGTTAGCGATCGCGATTTCCAAACGGAGTTACGTGCTATGGTTCCGGCCAGAGGTGCTGCAAACGGTGAACTGGGGCGGCAATCCCAACCATGCCTATGAATTGCAACAGTCGGGTAACGACCTGCGTCTCTGTCCGCGCAAATCCTTTGATTTGTGGAAGGAAACGGTGCATCTCAAGTCCTTGCCCTGGCAGGCGATCGAAGTTAAAGCCGTTTTGGAATTGAAAAAGGCGATCGTCAATATCGTTCTGCGGCAAGCGGAAGAATTAGCGCTGTTGGCCCAGGATTTGGAGCGATCGAACGCAGAACTGAAGAAGTTTGCCTACGTGGCTTCCCATGATTTGCAGGAGCCGCTGAATCAGGTGGCCAACTATGTGCAATTGTTGGAAATGCGTTATGACCAGCAACTGGATCAGGATGCTAAGGAATTCATTGATTTTGCAGTGGAAGGGGTGAGTTTAATGCAAACCCTGATCGATGATGTGTTGGCCTATTCCAAGGTGGATTTGAAGGGGGTGGAATGGCAGTTAATTCAGGTGGAAACGTCGCTGAACCAAGCTCTGAGCAATCTGCGCAGCCGCATTAGTGAAACTGATGCTGTGATTACCTACGATGCGATGCCGACGATCGTCGCTGATGGCACACAGTTGATGCAGATGTTCCAAAATCTGATCGGCAATGCAATCAAATTCCGCAAGCCCCAGGTTCCACCTCGGATTCACATTACCGCCGAACGGCAGGAAGAGGAGTGGCTGTTCTCCGTCAAAGATAATGGCATTGGCATTGATCCCCAGTTTAGCGATCGCATTTTTGTGATTTTCCAACGCCTGCATACGCGGGATGAATATGCGGGGTCGGGGATGGGATTGGCCATTTGTAAAAAGATTGTGGAATGTCACCGAGGCCGGATCTGGGTCGAGTCCCAACTGGGTCAAGGGGCTACCTTCTATTTCACGATTCCCGTAGGAGGACGCGATCGCCATCATGCCAACGCCCACCGGAAGCAAAATTATCCTTTTGGTTGAGGATAATCGAGCGGATATTCGTCTGATTCAGGAAGCTCTCAAAAGCACCACCACGCCCTGCGAAATCGTTGTTGTGCGTGATGGCATGGAAGCGATGGATTATTTGCGGCAAGTGGGGGCATTTCAGGATGCCCTCTGCCCTGACTTAATTCTGTTGGATCTGAATTTGCCTCGCAAGGATGGGCGAGAGGTTTTGGCGGAAATCAAATCCGATCCCCATCTGATGCATATTCCTGTGGTGGTCTTAACCACGTCGCGCAATGAGGAGGACATTACCCATAGCTATGATCTCCATGTCAATTGCTATATTTCTAAGTCCCGGAACCTCAGTCAACTTTTCAAAATTGTGCGGGGGATTGAGGAATTTTGGTTAGAGACGGCTATCCTTCCATCCATTCCCACGGCGATCGAGCCCGCGTGAAAATGGATGTCACTGTACTCTTGATTGAGGATAACTTGGCGGAGGCGCGTCTGCTCCAGGAATTCCTCAAGGGGAGTGTGTTGCAACGTTTTCACCTCTGCCATACCCAACGCCTCGGTGAAGGGATGAAACAACTGGCGACGGCCACGTTTGATATTATTTTGCTGGACTTGACCTTGCCGGATAGTCAGGGGTTGAGTTCCTTGGATGCGTTGACCCAGCGGGTGCCGAGGCTGCCGATCGTCGTCCTGACAAATACGAATGATGATGAATTAGCCCTAGAAGCGGTGCGGCGCGGGGCACAGGATTACTTAGTCAAACGCACGGTGAATCAGGATTTACTAGTGCGGGCATTGTGTTACGCGATCGAACGGAAGCAGGCTCAGGAAGTGCTGCGGGAAGTCAATGAGAGTTTAGAGTTGCGGGTACAGGAACGCACCGCAGAACTGGCAGCCGCGAATGATTCCCTGATTCAGGAAATTGCAGAACGACAAAATATTCAGGAACGCTTGGAACTGGCTCAAAAAGCAGGAAAAATTGGTACCTTTGAATGGCAAATCGCCTCGAATCAGATTACCTGGAGTCCAGAACTGGAAATGCTATATGGCTATCCCATCGATCAATTCAATAATTGCTATGAAGATTGGCTGCAAACCTTGCATCCCGACGATCGGGAACAGGTGCACCAGGAATTTTGGCAGGCGGTACAACGGGAGCAGGCGTTAGATATTGAATTTCGGATTTTGACGCCCCAGGGAGAGATTCGTTGGATCGCGGCGAAAAGTCAGGTCTTTGCGGCTCGATCGGGGCATCCCTGCCGTATGCTGGGGGTGCATATCGACATTACGGAGAAGAAACAACTGGAAGCGCAGTTTCTGAAGGCGCAGCGGTTGGAAAGTTTGGGAACCCTCGCCAGTGGCATTGCCCATGATATTAATAATATTCTGACCCCAGTGTTGGCGGTGGCGCAACTGTTACCGATCAAGCTACCCAATCTTGACGATCGTAACCGTCAGCTTTTAACTTTGCTGGAAACCAGTGCCCATCGGGGGTCGGATTTAGTTAAGCAAATTCTCTCGTTTACCCGTGGGATGGAGGGGCAACGGGGGATTCTTCAAGTTAGTCACTTGTTAAAGGAAATTATTCAAATTATTCAGCAAACTTTGCCGAAGACGATCGACATTCAAATGCAGATGGGAGTGGATCTCTGGCCGGTGTATGCGGATGGAACGCAGTTACACCAGGTTTTTATGAATCTTTGCGTCAATGCGCGGGATGCCATGCCCCAGGGCGGTCTTCTAACCATTGAATTAGTCAATCAGGTTGTGGATGAGTCGATCGCGCGGTTGTATTTGGATGCGGAGGTGGGGAATTATGTGTTGGTGACGATCTCCGATACGGGGACGGGGATGGCTCCGGAAATTTTGCATCGCATTTTTGATCCTTTTTTCACTACGAAGGATATTGGCCAAGGGACAGGCTTAGGTCTTTCAGCAGTTTTGGGTATTGTCAAGAGTCATGGTGGGTTTATTGGGGTTCAGAGTGAGGTGGGTCAAGGCAGTCAGTTCCAAATCTTTTTGCCTGCTTGCCCATCTGTCCCGTCCGTTCCAAAAGATGCTGAGCTGAATCGTGCAGGGCAACAGGAGTTAATTCTGGTTGTGGATGATGAAGCAACTATTTGTGAAAGTATTCAGAATATTTTAACTGTCCATAATTACCAAGTTCTGACAGCCACTTCTAGTACCGTGGCGATCGAGTTGTTCAATACATACCTTTCTCAAATTCAGTGTGTGTTGTTGGATATGATGATGCCGACGATGGATGGGCTATCAACGCTGCAAATTTTACGGCAGCTTAAGCCTGATGTTCCAGCTATTTTAATGAGTGGCTTGCATTCCACTGAAGTGGTTTCCCAAGCGGAAGCAGCAGGCTTCCAAGAATTTATTGCTAAACCATTTACTCAAGAAATGCTACTGAGTACATTACAGCGATCGCTCCAGGTTACAGTCTGAAAGTAATTGATCGATGACAACTTATTAACCCGGCATCATATGTTGTCGAACATCCTAAAATCGAACAATTCTTCCCTATAGAACCCATTTGACATCTCTAGGGCCGTTCAACTAGCGTAGGGAGAGTGCAGTGAATGATTGACCATGCCCTACTCTAGTAGTCTCAGCGATGCCGAATGGCAAGTTCTCGAACCGCTCTTGAACGACATCTTACCGAAAAAGAAACGGACTCGTCCCTGCAACTGGAGCCAGCGAGAGATCATCGATGCGATTCTCTACCAACTCAAAAGTGGCTATAACTGGGGGGACTTGCCCCGAGACTTTCCCCCCTATTCCACGGTCTACTGGCACTACAAACAATGGCGCGATGCCGGTGTGTTTGACTCATTGATGGAGGCATTGCATGGACAAGTTCGGGTTCAAGTTAAAAAAAAAGTCAATGGACAACGCTAATCATCATTGATTCACAAGCCGTCAAGAATACTTGTAACGCCAGTGTTGCCTCTAAAGGGTTCTGTTCCTACAAAGCCACCAACGGCATCAAACGCCATTTAGCCGTTGATAGTCTGGGATTTCCCTTTTTTACCCACTGTACTGCAGCGAGTGTGACGGATGACCAGGGCTTGATTGAGATGCTGACTCACAACATCGACTACTTTCGGCAGAAGCCATTAGACTTGCCCAAAATCACGATTATGCTTGACCACGGTTATCATCCTGACAAGATTCAAGCAGCTTTGGAGCAGGTTTATCCTGAGATCATGAGCAAAATTCAGTTCGAACGGTCTGCTAAACCGACGAAAGCAGAAAAGGCTGCTCAAGGAAAATCGGGGTTTGTCCCGGTGGCGGTACGGTGGGTGATTGAACGCTCTAACGCATGGGTGGAACGCTGCAAGAATTTGGTCAAGAACTTTGAGTGGACGCTGGAACACGATCGAACCAAGCTCAATGTCTGTTTCATCCGCCTGATGGTGAAACGATTAGCCACTTAAAAAGATCTCAAATGGATTCTATAGCATTGATCAATTAATTTGGTATAGCAATCCGACGTGAATAGTGAGAGAGCTATCCAGAGGCTTCAAGGCTTTGAGCCGGCATCTGCTCATCAATCAGATCGGATTGCTATATTAGTGGATCTGTAAACATGGATGCTCATGTTGAACTAAACGATCGCGCCGATCACTAGAACCTTTCGCCAGACTGTGTGCTTATCCTTGTAGTGAACCTAAAAATTAGTGTGGCTGGCTGACCGAGACTTTGGCGATCGTCAATTGATGAATGATGTACGCAATGGTTTAGGGTGGGAATACGGCATCCCATTGAAACTAACTATCCAGGTCACTTTTGCCCGAAAACCGATTTCAGACATTGGTGGGCAGGGCAGCGGTCAGGGCTCAAAAGCAGCACTGGGGTGATGTACCCATCGATCGTGGTATCAGCTACCTGCAACTGGCTAGAAGTGCGTCAGCTCCTATCTTCGCCAAGGCTGAACGTTATGGCCCTAGGCAAGATGAACCGATCGAAATCCTGAGCTAGCAATTAACTTAAGCTTAGTTCTCACACCTTACTTTTATTTTATGGCTCAGGCGGGATTTGAACCTGCGACCTTGGGCTTATGAGGGGGCGCTTTTGCGCTCAAAAAAGCTTGTGATTAAAGTCTCCAGGCGAATAACAGCCCGGTTTAGAAGTTCGACTTCTTCCATAATCTGTCGCATGTTTTCGGCCTGCTGTTCCTGGTTCCGCTTCAAGTGGGCGAAATCGCGTTGAGCCGCGTATTCCTTGTTTTTCGCCTTAGCGTACCATTGGGCCATCCCCCACAACGTGCCCGATATTCCCGCTATACCTCCACCTAGAAAGGTGAGCACCGCCAATAGACTATTCAGATCCACTACGCAGCACCTCCATCGCTTTGATTAGGCTGATTTCGCTCTCAGCTAGTTCCCTCAACACGTCCAACGTGGCAATCAAAATCTCATATGATTCGATGTGCCCTTGCGCCAAATCTCGAAAAAATAAAGCCGCCTGTCTGCGTAGTACCGGGGACATGGGTTCTTATCAGTGGGTAGGGTTAGCTGGCAGAGGCACCCTGTTCTCGACTCTATAGCGCCGGAGTTGTATCGGGAATCAATAGGTTATCCAGGGCTGTTCCCGCCGCGATCGTCACCTTTAGGGAATAGGTGAAAGTTGGGTTCCCGTCCTCGGCTCCGATCGTCTTCGCAACGATCGCCACGGGGGGCAATCCTAAGAGCGATCGCTGTTGGTTCAGGTCTGTCTGAAACTGTACCGCCGCTTCGAGCAGCTTGGCGTATGTCTCTAATACATTTGTTTCAGGCGTGACTGAATCCCCCGTGACGCGGTTCGCATTGATTGTTAAGGGGAGGCCAAACCCTCCCCAAACCACCGCCTCGGCTGGAAGTTTCTCACCTAGTTGAGCAAAATTCATCATGGGGTTAAACCGTCTACTTTCACTTCTATTCGGGTCAAGTCAACCTTGATTGATTCCAATTGATCCGCTATCTCATCACCTTCTGTGCCGATGTACTCCCAAATCCCTAGGGTAAGGCGGGGTATCCAGCCATTAGGCTCAAATCGATAGCGATGTTCTGAGGCGTAGCGCGGGAATATCTGTAAGGCTGTGGTGTTAAGCGGGATGTTCCGTCTAGCGGTGTCGATCGCTGTGCTGCCTCCACTAATCCCAGGAAATACCAGGGTATCGTCTAGAGTCGCAGCAACCTCCTGAACCATGGTTCCAGCCGTTCTCCAGGTTGGCCTAGCTTCAATGTAAGTTGCCCCGATCGTCAAGATTCGCCCTGCGATCGTAAAGGGGATTTCAATGATGTCGATCGCTGGGATGCGGTAATTTCGCCAGCTATTGATATCCCCCTGGAAGGTCTGGAGGAACATCAATCGCCAGTTCCCCGCATCGCTTAACCGGACTATCAGGCTCATCCCGGCACCCACAGCCCAAAGACTTCCAGCGGATCGGCGTAGCGTTCGTTAATCCAGTCTAGGAAGGAATCTGGATCTACATTCCCTCGCATGAACTCGTTAACGATGTACGTCCGATCCATCATGGCCTGAACCTCATCATCCCAATCGGCTTGGGACATCCCAGGAACCCAGATAGTAGCCAGGTGAGATTCTAGGCTAGTTCTCATTACCCTACCCCGTTCCCAGTCCCGGATTCAGCAAACGGGTATTTCTCCCATTCAATCCAGATCCGACCATAGGCCCCTACGGTGGCTTTTTTAGAGTCTGAGACTGTATCGAATTTCGAGCGCACCCCGGATACAGTAGCCGCTGCCCCAGTATCGGAAATAGGCGCGCTAAACGTACTCTGAACGCTACTACCACGGGTGCCACGGGCATAGCGGATATAGGGCCGTCCACTGCCACGGGCCCGCACAACTTCCGGCGTACCATCGGCCTGCATCGCTTTAATTAGCGTGGGGCGGAAGCCACGGGGGGCAACCGGATCGACGACATCCGGGTTCGACAATCCCAGCGCTGCAATTCCGCCGAAGAATGCTATCCCAGCTTCGGAACCTTGCACGGTGAAGGGGCGAGCACCAAAGATGCTGTTGTACTGGACTGGTTGCTTAGGGCGTCGCTGGCTGACTGTGCCGTCTTCCCGTAGGGGTGGTTTATAGGCTTCACGGGCGCGAGCGTACTGCAAATCGCGTTCAAGTTCCCGTACTGATTTACGTCGAGACATAGGAGTTCCCATCTAGTTCGTTGTAAACCGTTCTAGCACAGGTTTTTAGCTGTTTTTTTCAACCGGATACCTTAAGGTATCCAGAAAATTTTTGCAATTATCCGCGATTCTACGCAGTCTCTAGGGCTTTTTTCCGACTACCTCCGACTGTGACCAAGTTGATTGCATTCGGAACCCCATGCAGATGCAATGCTGCGTATCTGAACCTTACGTCCGCTCGTGGCCGTTGCCTTGGGAGTCTGCGAGATTTGCCGTAAATCGTTTTAGATGGGGGAACAATGGGAAAGTTCCGTTTGGACTCGTGAACTGTCAAATAGTCCCAGTCAGGGGTGTGTGCTCGAATATCTAGGACTTGCTCAATAACTCGTCTTGCCTCAGTTTCAGATGTCACATAAAGTTTCAAGTTGTAGCCTTTTTTTGCGTCCTTGTAAGTGCACATTGTTCGACCTTTCTTCCAGACAAATGGAGGCGTAGCCAAAACTGATTTAATCCTACGCGCAAGGTTACGCGCTTCAGTTGGCGTGACGTTCTCATACTCAGGTTCTGTCAACCTAAAGGAAATCTCACCCTCTACCTGTGGGTATCCGCTTTCTGTCTGGGTTGCAGGCTCAAGGAAATAAAGTTGAACCTGGGGCGCGAAGGTGTAGCGTTCCTGAAATGTGGTGACGGGTAAGCCGTAGATGTCGGGCTGCAATGATTTTGCATGACCAGCGGTCACTTCAAACAACCACAACCGCAATTGAGTCATCACGGAAGTATCCTCGTCTTTCATCAGGCAGGCATGACGCAGGCTACTTCTGGGAGTCGATAGATCGTCATCTACAGTGATGTCGCTAAAGTAATCCCTAACCTGTTTGTTGTGGATTCGTAAAATCTGATTTTGCAGATGTTCCCATTCTGAAAAACCGTTAGGCAGTGGCATCTTCGTTTCTCCCTAGGTCACTGTCAGTTACATCTTGCCCAGCGCTAGCTGTCTTGGTTGCGTCAGCCGCGTCTTTGGTCGGTTTGTTCTCTGTAGCTGGCTTGGGTAAGCCATCCTCTATGGCTTTCTTGAAATCATCCTTCTGTTGTGTTAGCTGCTGGAATTCATCCTGGATGCTAATCACTTCACCTGCTACCCCGGTCAAACTGGATGCTGCATCATCTAGGCTCTCTAGATTCTCTCTAACCCGTTCGAATTTGCGTTGCCATGCTGTTTGCGCGGTTACCCGTTCAGCCATCCATGGATAAGCACGTTCACCGACTACTCCGAAATTTTTCAAAGCGTTGCCGATTCTGCCTGTATTCTCGGCAGTCCATTCTGCAATGCTTTGAGCTGAATCCATCATGCTCCTAATGCTCCAAACGATGTTAGATGCGGTTGAGATGATGCGGTTAAACTTAATCCAGTTTTGCTTGGTACCATTCCAGACTTCTTCCCCTAGAGCGCGTTTCAGGAATTCATCGGTACTTTCTCTCAGGATTTCATTTACATCGATCATTTGTTCGGCATCAACAAATCCTGTTAGCCGTCCGATTGCTGTTAAAACTGTTGAGGATGCATCCCCTAGTGTTGATGCTAAATTGCGCGATAGCATTGCTGCATTATGCAACGTTGCGATTGTATCTACCGTTTGTAGAACTCGCTGAATTCTCCCCCCTTTCTCGATTTTGTCTAGCGATTCACGCATGGCTACGATTTGCTTACTTTGCCATTGGGCAAACTCTGCAAACTTCTCATGAACTTGTATTGTTTCCTGTGTTTGAGTTCTCCCTAATGGCGTTGCATTCAGGGATAGTACTACCGTTGATGTTTTCACATCCTCCCGATAGGCGCAGGTGGGAGGATTGGGCGGCGGCGGATCGTCCAGGGGCGGCGGCAATGTTGGTGGGACGGCGGAACAGGAAGAACAGGCCCGATAGCAACAGGATGGGGAATACTAGGTTT
>NZ_JBLZFX010000082.1:0-27310 GCF_050753345.1 Alkalinema pantanalense CENA528
AGATTCAGCATGAGAAGGCTCTGGGCTACTGCTTCACATTATCCATTATTTCCCAACACGTCTAGTAGGTTATAGAATAGAAAAGACCCACTGCGCTGATAGATGCCATGTCTTCTCCTGCCATTACCACGATCGTCAAAATGGTTGAGTCACTGCCTGATGAGCTTCAAGCGCAAGTAGTGGAGCATGTTCGTGCCTATCTCGCCGAAATTGAAGAAGAAAAGCGCTGGGATGAATCGTTTAAGCGGACGAAGCATAATCTAGTCGCGGCAGCCCAGAAAGCCAAAGCAGAGATTGCAGCGGGAATGGCCACGCCGATGGACTATGAACAGCTATGAAGTCGGCGACATTGCCCTCGTTTTGGGAAAAGTATCGCGCCATGAGTCCAGCGGTTAGAGCCGGAGCCAGGAAAGCATATCGTTTATGGGCTGAGAATCCATTTCATCCATCGTTACATTTTAAGTGCATTGACAGCGACGAAAATATTTGGTCAGTGCGGGTAACGAAGAGTCATCGGGCAGTGGGGGTGATGTCAGGGGACACGGTGACTTGGTTTTGGATTGGCGATCATGATGAGTACGAAGCGTTTTATTCGTGAGTGCCAGCCGTAGAACAAGTGCGATGCACCGGAACTTTGGAGTATGATAATTAGTAGCCAGAGTTATCTGAGTCTGGTGATCGCAAACGTTATGCTGACTGCCCAGAGAGAAAAAAGCTCTTCCAGTCTCTGTTTTTCCAGCATTTCAGTTCACGTTTCAAAATTGTGGTTATTACGATCGCTTCATTGATCGCATCATCAATGTTATTTGAGACTCGGCGCGGACTCATCGATCGAGGCTTTTGCGACATTGCTCCGTTCGTTTTCCCAGAATCAGATCGATCGAGGTTCTAGCAAAACTAACTGACTCATTTACCCAGGAACCCGTCCACGGAAGCATAGATAGTGGTCATTGAGAGCGATCGGGGTGCTTTCTCCCTCATTTGTGTGATGCAAAGTTCGATCTATCTTTCGGGTGGATTCGTGGGCAGTCGTTTCCCGGCCAAAATCTGGAAAAACTCCATGATTAGCCCAGCCTAACCGATCGTCGTACCTGACTGGCAATGCTATGCTATTTTCAGCAAAGCTAACTCACAGCAGGTGAACTTTGCGTTAAACATTGCTTGAGATTTAAAAGTCTGTATTGAAAGGTGACAAAATCTAACAACAAAGATCGTGCTCAGTCGTCTAGTTGTCTTTCTAAAGCTTCTGGATGTTTAGTTGCATTCCTAATCCTTCCACTCTCTATTACTTGTGCTGGATGGTTTGCCTTTGCTCTTGGTTCAATGGGTTGCGCTCTCCCTAATAGATGTTCAAAAGCAGAAGAATTCGCTAAAGGGATTCTTTCAATGGTTATTCTAGTTGGAGGAGGGGTTGGCATTCCTTTACTAATTGGAAGTTTAGTAGGTAAAGCTGTGCAAATAATTTCTGTGAATCACTCAAAATCAAGAGACGACAATGAAAATTACTACGATTAAAGCAGTATCGAATTGATTCAGTTGAACTAATCGAATAACATCTGCACTGTCAATCGATATTTAGGGGCGATCGCAACAACAGGTATCAGCCAAATATCGGCGCTGGCGGTACAATAGTTTTTGGTAAAGTTGCATCACTTCTGGTGTCTAACGATTTGTTGGAGCTGATGGACGAAACACGTGGGTGAATGGCTTATTTTACAGGCAGCTCAAGGGCTGTTATGGTGCAAAGGTATCTGTTGATTAGTCGTTGAGAATTTGTACTTGATTGTTGATGCATCTCTAGCTCCGAAATCTGCGAAGCTACATCTCCTTACCCTGGGAAAGCTTATGAATCGTATTCTTCGTCCTATAATAATTGTTTTCGTTGTATTGTGTTGCATTATCTCCTTCCTAGTTCAAGTCACACAATCCGATGCGACAATGCAAAACGTTGCCTCCAAGCCTCCCATCCAGGCAAATGTTGCTCAAAATATTGATTTTTCAAGACACTTTTTAGATCTGAAAGTTGAGGGTTCAATTCTGATCTACGACTTGAGCAATAATCGTGTTTTTCAACATAATCCACAACGAAATGAAACAGCTTTCCCCCCTGCATCAACATTCAAAATTCTTAACTCACTAATTTCATTAGAAACTAAAGTTATTACGGATGAAATTGCTGTTCTTACGTGGGATGGAATTCAAAGGGAGTTGCCTGCGTGGAATCGAGACTTGAATATGAGAGAAGCATTCAAACTTTCCGCAGTCTGGTTTTACCAAGTTCTGGCCCGCCGAGTAGGACATGAGCGAATGCAACAATGGGTGACTCAGGTGAAATATGGAAATCAAAATATTGGACAGAAAGATGATATTGATAAATTTTGGTTAAATGGGTTATTAAAAGTTACACCTCAACAGCAAATTCAATTTCTCCAACGTCTTTATAATAACGATTTACCATTTTCTGAGGGAACACTCTCTACTGTGAAGGACATTATGATTAATGAGAGAACTCCAGACTACACAATCAGAGGTAAGACCGGTTGGTACGGTTTTGGAAGTAAAGTGATACCAAATATTGGATGGTATATCGGTTATTTGGAGAAAGGTAAGAATACTTATTTTTTTGCTACCAACATCGATATTCGTAATGAGAAAGATCCATCTCTTCGCATGGAGTTGACACGTCGTTGCTTGAAAGATATTGCAGTATTGTAAGCTCAAATATATATTGCTTTCGTCTATCCACAAGCCATTGCGCACCGATCGTATAAAGTTAGTTGGCTGAGTGCGAAAGGTTAGTGCAAAAGGTTACTGACTGCGGGTGAACGGGGGGCATTATGCGGCAATTCTCCACCCATGGAATGCAGCAGTGCTGAGTCTTAATAGCTGAGTCTTAATATTTTTCGGTAGCAGTATCAAGGCTTGATAAGGACTCAAAAGGCTTGAAACATAATTTTTGCTACTATAAATAAACCTAAATAAACAAATAATAAAAAATCTGTATATTTGAATACTTTTTTAAATTTTCTTAAGGAAACCATGATATTCTAACTTCAGCGGTGATTATTACTGGTTTATGCTGAACTACAAGAAAGTTCGATCGAGATGGGAAAACTACTTGTACAAAGTCTTCCACAGATGGCAATCCTGCCCTTTGACTTGCCCAGTTGAGAAGCCTCATCATCGACACATTTTCTGGAGTTGGTTCGGCAGTTTCCTGGCTATTTCTATTTGTGCTTACCTGACGATGACAACGAACTCGCCGTTGCTGATGGCTCCGTTTGGTGCTACCAGCGTTCTGATCTTCGGGGTTCCCGATAGCTCATTGGTGCAGCCTCGTAATGTCATCGGTGGGAATGTCTTAGCATCGCTTGTGAGTCTGACAATTCTGCATCTTTTCGGGGCTTCACCTCTGACGATCGGCATGGCAGTATCGATTACGATCGGTATTATGCAACTTACTGGAACGGTGCACCCTCCCTCAGGAGCTGTTGCCTTAGTTGTAATGATGACCCAACCCGATTGGCAATTTTTGCTGAGACCTGCCTTTGAGGGTTCGGTGATTTTAGTTGTGTGCGCTGTCATCTTCAACAATTTAGCTGAAGAAAGAACTTATCCAAAACATTGGCTATAATCGAACGACGCTTAGATTAAGGTATAACTCTTACCCCAAGGATCTGCTTGTGAAGGCACCGCATGACGACTGCGCTTCACCGGAACGTATCAATATGGTCAATTAATTTGCACAGTTTGTCTGTATCCAATGAGCGCGATCGTTATACAGCTAATGCTGAACTTTACTGAAGCGGTAGAAAAATATCAACGATCGCTTCCTGGGCAGGCACTGCTGGGGGAAAGAGCACTCTCTGGAGAAACAGCGGAAACGCCCTAGCCTCTTCATACCAAATCAACTGGTAACTGCAACACCTATTGATTTGGTGTCAGCAACACCCTAAAAGCAATCGATCATCCAGTGCTTTCAATGGCTGAAAGCTTTATGATGACCAGACAAGATATGTACAACCCATGAATCTACTTTTTGTTTGTAGTGCCAATCAATTGAGAAGCCCAACGGGGGAAGAAGTCTTCAGCCAGTACGAGGGAATTGAAGCCATTGGCTGTGGAACCAATCGCGATGCAGCGACTCCGCTCAGTGGAGATCTGATTGAGTGGGCCGATATTATTTTCGCCATGGAACCCTATCACCGGACTCAGGTGTCGAAGCGGTTTAAACCATTGCTGAAAGGCAAAAAATTGGTCTGCTTAGACATCCCAGACAATTACCAAAGAATGGATCCAGCTTTAATCAAGCTTTTAGAATCCAAAGTCTCTCAACACGTCCGACTAGAGCACAATCCATAAATTTTTCTCATCCGTGAAAAGTTCTTGACAGTTTGGTCTATCCCTCTTAAATCACTTTGGGAAAAGGTCAATCAACTAAAAACAACGAAATCCCTACAAAGCCTGAGCTTTAACGTATATGTTCTATTTCCAAAGGTTTAAACCATTTGACGATGATGTGTATATGCTAGACAGCTTATTGTGAAAGGCTTGCAGCTTTTAGAAATGATTTCAATTTGGCTAAATTGACGTATGAGGGATATGCAGACTGCTATTAGATAAAAAACCGCATTTTCTCCGAGTTAATTAAGATTGATTTTCATTAGATTAGATATGTTATTGAACAATGTATTCTACAGCTATGATTCGTCCGTTTAAGGTTTTAGCATTTTTCACTATCACTGCAATTGGAGCAGCGATTTCCGGTGTATTGATTCCCGGCTCTGCTAGCGCTCAAGAGGTTGGTCGAGTTTCTCAAGCAAATCTGTCTAGAGCAAAATCCCAACCCACTGGCATGACAGATACTCAGTACAAAGCGCTGAAATCCTTGAACATGAAAATAGTGATTCCTGCCGATGTGCCCAAAGGTTTTCGAGTTGTTGGCGTTACCACCGAAGCATGCGGCCCTAATGGTTGTCGCGTTGGAAGACCAAACTACTCAATTCTCTATCGTGACCCCAGCAAAGCCTGCTTCACAATTGAAGGCACCAGTGGAGGAGTTGGTGGCCCTGCTCTAGAACCTGAAATCTCCGTAACCAGTAAATTGTTTGGATCAACGGCGGTGGGATCTTATTCAGAGAGTCGTCATGTCTCATCAGAGTGGTTGAGTCTTTCTCCTTCCTCAGGCCCGTTTTATCGTGTGTACTCAGGAGGAATCACTCGCGGTTGTGCGACAATCATTACAACCGAGGAAGCATCTCAAATTGTTCAGTCGTTAAAGTGGATGCCTTAATGCTAAAAATCCAGCGAGCAATCTAAATTCAAGCTTGACGACATCCGATCTGTGCAGCGACCCTCGATCGCGCCTACTCCAAAAAACCGGATGTTTCCAAAAAACCGGTTTTTTGGAAACATCCGGTTTTTTAATCCCCAGCACAATTTCTAACCGCTCCCGCCTCCCGCCACGTCGTACATGAAGAGGATTACTGAAGCGGTAGAAAAATATCAACGATCGCTTCCTGGGCAGACACTGCCGGGGGAAAGAGCACTCTCTGGAGAAACAGCGGAAATGCTCTGGGAACCTCACCACTCATCGGCAACCACTGCCCGAAAAGATAGGCCATGCTCTCACCCAGCATCCCATCATCACCAATATGGCGCAAAACCGCGCATTTCCCCCCAGGAATGGTTTTAGCCACAATACCATAGGCATTTTCCCCGATCGGGAGATCCGTTGCCACACAGAGATCACACCGATAGTCCGCAGGTGCAGTCTCTGTAGGACTGTTATAGAGAATATTAAACGTTGCGTTAGTTGCTGGAGAGAGATGGTTTTGCTTGCGCCAAGCAATGAATTTGCCAATGGAATCCTCAATCAGAGTAGGATCCCCCCGATGTTCTAGAACCGCCACTGGGGTCGTTGGAAAATCAACAATCTTGACATTATACTTGCCATCACCTTCAGCATAACTTTGGCAATCTTTCATGAAACTCATCCATCTTCACAGCACTCCTATTCTATCGCGCTAAAATTAACCCTGCCCCTCTCCCCCTTCATCCTAAAAAACCGTCATAATCACGACCCCACTCACCATAATCGCTGCACCCAGCAACCGCTCCCTAATGCCATCTTCCTTAAATAAAAAATGACCCAAAATCACACTAATTAATGCGCTCATCCGTTTCACCGCAATCACCTGCGTCACTGCTGTCATCCCCACCGCAACCATCTGCGAACCCACCGCGATCGCAAACATCAAACCAATACTGGCCAACTTCGGCAAATGCGGCGTAATTTTCGCGATCGGGGTTCGGGAACGCAACAGCGCGATCGGCAGCATTCCCAACGCAATAAACGAAAATAGTGAAACGCACCAGAAAAACGGCGAAGAACTCATCACCCCCACTTTGTCAAACGCTGCCGTAATGCTCCACAACGCCGCCACCACCAGCATTAGCCGACTGCCTTTATTGACAAACAGCGCCCGTAACGGTGCGAAATAGCCCTTATGCTTTTCCCGCAGATTTAACACATAGGACCCAATTACGATACAAAAGACCCCGATCGCATCCGCCCCGTTGGGAAATTCATGGGCAATGATCGGCGAAGTCACTAATAAAAACAGCGGCGTCAACGTTACCAACGGCACCGTCAGCGACAAATCCGCCAACTTAATCGCCTTGATGTACAGCAAAAACGAAACGACATTGATACTGCCCCCGATCGCCAAAGCCCGCCAATAGTCCGGCTGGATCTCGGGAATGCCCACCACCCACAGCACAGGTAATAAAAATACCACCGCAAAGGCTTGGCTCAGAAAGGCCACCACATACTCATCCACAACTTTAAGGCTGTGTTTACTGATCACATCCTTCAAAGACTCAAAGAAAGCCGTTAAAATTGCAAATGCCAACCAAATCATTCGAGCCTCCTGTGAGTTCTGAGACGCTGCCGAGAATCCGCTTTTTAACAACGCCAACGTCCGATGCGTGGGTGAAGCAAGCCCTAGCCAATCTGGATACGATTTTGCTAGATCACTCCCACTGTGAGCGCAAAGCCGCTAGTGTAGCGCTAAATCTCATGTTTCGCTATCCCTCCAGCGCTAAGTTGATCAAAAGCCTGACCGCGATCGCCCAGGAGGAATTGCAGCATTTTGAGCAGGTCAACGCCATCCTGGAGGAACGCGGCATTGCCTTGGCTCCCCTCGCACCGCCGCCCTACGGAGCCACCCTGAACAAATCCGTGCGCCGGGACGAACCCGATCGAATGCTGGACTTGCTGCTGGTTTCCGGCCTCATCGAAGCTCGGAGCCACGAACGCTTGGGACTGTTGGCCGCCCATTGCCCCGATCGGGAACTGGCGGACTTCTACGGTAGTCTGATGGCCTCGGAGGCGCGACACTACGGTGCTTACTGGGTGCTGGCGGACACCTATTTCGATCGGGCGATCGTCATGCAGCGCTTGGAAGAACTGGCCGAGGTAGAAAGCAATATTTTAGCCACCTTACACCCCGAGCCACGGGTTCATTCCTGATGCAAGCTCTGCCGAATCACAGGCCCAATCCTATGCCTTTGCAATACCGAGACTGTATCCTACGCCCTTGGCAACCCCACGATCGCGCGGCTGCCGCTGCTGTGATTGCCACCGTACTGGCGGAGTATGGCTTGGGTTGGGAGCCGGAGGGGGCCGATCGAGATGTGCTGCAAGTGGAGGATTGTTATCTGAGTCGGGGTGGGGAATTTTGGGTGATTGAGCAGGGGGGAACGGTGGTTGGCACGGGAGCCTATTACCCGATCGATCGGGGCAACCAAGCCGTCGAATTGCGCAAAATGTATTTGCTACCCACAGTACGTGGCCAAGGTTTAGGCAAGTTTTTGCTGCAACAGTTGGAAGCGACTATTCAAGCTCACGGGTTTCAGGAGATCTGGATCGAGACGGCCAGTGTGTTAAAAGAGGCGGTTCAGCTCTATGAAACCCACGGCTATCGGCCCAGCACTGGCGTAGAAACGGCTCGATGCGATCGGGTTTACGTTAAACGATTGGCATCCACTCGTTAAACCTATGTCAGTTCGATGAATTCGTGGGGTTGCGCGATCGTCGGGGCGGCTACGCCGCAAGGATCGGGGAACTTCTCCCCGCCCCCCTGCAATGTCAGGGGACTCTACTCCCCCGACACCCCCCGAAAGGGGCTTCTCCGTTTAAGCACAGGGGATTTATGAGGGACAATTTTGCTGGTTGAATTGACGTTAAACCCGATCGACTCCAGGGAATGCAATGCGGTAGGGGCAATCCCTGAGCCATACTAACAATGCTAGGAAGGCGAGCCCATCGGACGATTCACCATCATTTCCGTCAGTCGATTCCGATCGCGTTTGCCAATTCCTACCAGACGAATGTAATTACTAGACTGCTCATCTAAGCAAGCCTCCAACGCCGCGATCGCGGTTCTGGGATCCTGTTCAAAGGTGCCGTAGCAATTCCAAGACCCCGTCCGAAAACGACGCGGATTGGCGTATTCAATCCCAATCCGATCGCCCATGCCAATAATGCGGTTAATTTCGCCAACCATGGCAGGGCTCAACCGAGTTGATGAGGGCATACCGGGATAGCTTTTGCGTTCTGGGGTTGGAGCCGGAGTCGGTAGATCGGGACTTGCACGATCGCTCCCTGCGCGATCGGATTCCTGGGGCGATCGTTGAATACTTTGGTTGTAAGCTTGCACCAATCGCAATTCCTGGATACGTTTTTGTTCCCGCACCATGGTATGGCCCACTTCGATCAAGTGCGGCAAGCTAAAATCTGGACGATGAAACTCCGGCAGAGCCTCTTTGCTATTGACCACGCGGGCGGAAACATTTTCAAACCCGATCGAACTAATTAATCTCGCCACCTGTTCGTCGTACAGTCTGGCCCGCAGCGCCCCGTAGAAATCGATCGACTGATCGGGGAAGGTATCGACTAGCGTTTCAATATCCTTCCGCGCGACCTGATCGACTTCAAAAATTCCACTGACAATGCCCACACGATCGGCCCGATCGGGTTCCCAATAGAACTTCTCCATCCGACCATCGCGAATCAGAGGTGCATACAGCGTTGCAAAATCATTCCCCGTCACGATAATCGGAATGCGTTTCGTCGGTTCGCTGTCGTAGCTACCGGGTAATTGCACATTCGTCGGATTATCCGCAATGTTCATCAACGTGCCGTGAACTAATTGCGTATTGACGGTATATTGCGTCAATTGATCCACCCGACCAATTCCCGCATCGATGTCATTAATCATCAATACTGCCATCTTGCCCCGCACCTTCACCAATTCCCCCGCTTCCCGGTAGCGCAGTCGAATCAGCCGCGCCGGATCCCCGGCATCGGGACTTTCCAATTCCCCCGCAGACATATAAACCACTTCAATGCCCATCTTCTGGAACACGAGGTCACACTGAAACGACTTGCCTTCGCCCTTGCGCCCATGGACACCCAAAATCAACGGCACCTTAACGTTAGGTAAATCCAGGTAGTTCTTGGTGATGTGAACGGCTAATTTTTCTAGAAAGCGCGGAGCAATGTAAAAAGCCATGGCAAAGACAAACAGCTAGAGGTGCGTTGGGAAATGGGATGGGAAATGGGATAGGCAACGATTAAACGTCTAAATACTGAATGGGTGTAGATTCAGTCAATTCAAAGTATCGTGAATAGCCTGAGCTTCGATCCCCCTTATTAAGGGGGACTTTGAAACTTTAGTACCCCCCTTTATTAAGGGGGGAGGGGGGATCGGATTGTGGCATTGATTAATCGATTTGATCTCAGACTTTCTATTATCCCTTCCGGAGTCAGCCCTTGCATGAACAAAAAACTGACTCCCGTGATTGGAAAAGCTGATGGCATAGAATTCCGTAGACTAGAAGCCTACCCCTAGGAACCTAACCCACTGCTGCCAAAATCTCATCGTCGATCGAGAAATCAATATCCGCCCGATCGCGCCCAGAGGCTAAGTAATCGTTCTGTAACGAGTCTTTCAGGCCAGAAACGAGATCAAATTGCGGCTGCCAGTTCAGTTCTGCCTTGGCCTTTTCGATCGAACAGAAGAAATGCTGAGTCCGCATGGGGAAGGCTTTGCGCTTGCCAAAGTCAAAGGCTTTGGGGTCAAAGTGAACGATTTTCAGGCTGTCGGGATCCTTGCCAGCGGCTACTGCACAGGCTTTGGCGAGTCCATCAAAGGTCACTTCCCGCTCTCCAGAGACGTTGTAAATTTGCCCGATCGCCCGATCGTTGCCCAGGACTTTCGCCATGGCGGCGGCGAGGTCAGCGCAGTGGCCAAATTGGGTAAAGTGTTGACCGTGGCCGGGAATGGGAACGGGACGATCGCGCACAATGCGATCGAAAAACCAAGCTTCTAAATCGTTGTAATTCTGCGGCCCGTAGATGTAGGTCGGACGGATGGAGGTGAAGGGCAAGCCCTGGGCAGCTAAGTAAGCTTCGGTATCATTTTTTCCCTTGTGGCGACTTTTTGGATCCACCGCATCGGCTTCAATGTGGGGCATTTGGTCAGACTTGAGGTACACTCCCGCCGAACTCATGTAGACAAAATGCTTGACTTTACCGTTGAACAAATCGGCCAAAGGCTGGGTATCGCTCAGTTCCCGTCCATTGTTGTCAAAAATGGCGTCAAAGGATTCCCCCGCCAGTTGTTGGATGGCCTCCGGCTGGGTACGATCGCCCACAATCACCTTCAAACCTTCCACGGGCGAAGGCTTTTTGCCTCGGTTGAACAGCACGACTTCATGGCCTTGCTCCACCAGTAACCGCGTCAGATATACCCCGATAAACCGGGTTCCGCCCATGACCAAAACTCGCATTGCGATCGCGCTCCCATTGACAACGATTCTCTATCTTACCGAGATCCGCGAACGCCTTGAACATCGAGCAGATCCTAGGGATGTTGCTGCCATAGGTCTAGCTGCCATAGGTCTAGTTGCCACGCCTACAAATTTTCCAGATTTCGTCTATTTTCGTAGCCAAGAAATCCGGCTGTGTCACCGTTTTCTCAGTATTATGCAATAACCCCTAGTGGCAATTGATACTCAACTCACACAGGTGGGTGAAATTACTGAGTTAATGTTTGGCGGTTATGGAACTCGAATATCATAATGCAGTTCCTCTGATGGCTCCCTGTTGAACCTGCAACTCAAATTCTTTTAATCCAACCTTCCGTGAACTCTTGATCCAAATTTCGTTGCAGTAAAAATTACATTGCCTGATCTCTAGTTACGCTTGCAACTCATTTCTGTGTGTCTTCCGGAGCTTCATCATGGTTAATCCGCTATATCCTTGGCTTTGTCGGTTGGGATGGTTCACTTCAGCCCAATCTCCCAACGTTGAGGAAACGATCGTGGCTTCTGGAACGATTGTGTTTGGCGGCCTAGTCAGTTCTTTGCTAATCAGTATGCCGCCCAGCTTGGCTCAAACCGTAGCTCCCGCCCCCTTTCCCCTCGATCGCACACTACGTCCGGGTGGGACGATCGTCCCACGAGAGGCCCAACCCCCTTCTACCCAACCGTTACCTGAAGCCATCCCAACCCAGCCGTTACCCCCCCCGTCGGAGCTACTATCCCCCCCAACGGGTTCGAATGAGACGATACCCAATGGGCCGCAGACGATCGTGGTGAAGCGGTTCAAAGTGACCGGAAGCACCGTGTTTTCCCCGGCGGACTTCGATCGCGTAGTGGCTGAATTTGTCGATCGGCCCATCACGCTCACGGAATTATTCCAAGCCCGCTCGGCGGTGACTAATTTCTATCTGCAAAAAGGCTACATCACCTCCGGAGCCTACATTCCACCCCAAAAATTAAGCGATGGGGTGGTAGAAATTCGGGTGCTGGAGGGCAGTTTACAAGCAATTAACGTCACGGGAACCCAGCGGCTGAATCCCGGCTATGTGCGATCGCGCATTGGGCTAGCGGCCCAACGCCCCCTGACTCGGGAACGGTTGCTGGATGGTTTACGGCTACTACAACTGGATCCCAGAATTCAAAACCTATCGGCGGAATTATCTACGGGCGATCGACCGGGGCAAAGTGTGCTGGATGTGCGTGTGGTGGAGGCAAAGACCTTTGATGCGAGTTTGACCTTGGATAATGGTCGATCGCCCAGTGTGGGAACAGATCAGCGTAAGATTCAACTTCAGGAAGCGAATCTGCTGGGTCTTGGTGACAGTCTCAGTGTGGGCTATGGCAATACGAATGGTAGCAATAGTCTAGATGTGGGCTACACCGTGCCGCTCAGTCCGCACAATACAACACTGAGTTTGAGTTATGGCGGATCTGCGAGCAGCGTGATTGAGCGACCGTTTAATATTTTAGATATTGAGTCCAAGTCCCGTTATTACGAACTGACCCTACGCCATCCGTTACTGCAAACCCCCACCCAAGAACTGGCGATCGGAATTACAGGCAGTTGGCGGCAGAGTCAAGCTACGTTTTTAGAAGATTTACCGTTTCCAGCCAGTGGTGCCGATGAGGACGGTAAAACCCGAGTGACGGCAATGCGATTTTTTCAGGAATGGACACAGCGGACTAGTCGTCAGGTCTTTGCTGCGCGATCGCAGTTTAGTTTAGGCTTAAATGCCTTTGGATCAACTATTAATGCAGATGCGCCGGATAGCCGCTTTTTTGCTTGGCGGGGACAGGCGCAGTGGGTGCGGTTGTTGGGGCCGGATACGCTGTTGTTGTTGCGGGGTGATGTGCAATTGGCCGATCGACCGTTAGTCGGGTTAGAGCAATTTGGCCTTGGGGGAGTGGATACAGTGCGGGGTTATCGGCAGGACTCACTGTTAACGGATAGTGGATTGTTGCTGTCAGCGGAGGTGCGGATTCCGATCGTGCGCTTTGGACGGCAGCAGAATGTGCTGCAACTGACGCCATTTGTGGATTTTGGGAAAGGGTGGAATTTGGGCGATCAAGCTGATCCGGAGACCAATACCCTAGCATCCGTTGGGCTGGGGCTCCGGTTGCAGTTAGCCAATGCATTGACCGCCCGCTTAGACTGGGGCATTCCCTTAGTAAACCTGTCAACGGAAAAGCAAAACCTACAGGAACGGGGCATTCATTTTTCGATCGTCGCTTCACCATTCCGCTAGGGGCATCCAAATTACAGCATTTCAATTTCTGCTACAACACAAGGTTATGACCGGAAATAAATTCATCAAAACAATCAATCTCTTCGGATGGCTCTAGCCCGTGCTATTCAGTGAAGCTTGATAATAATCAACCGATTTAATGAGTTTACACAATCCAAAAAGACCTTAACCTCTCCATAACCTACAGTCTATAAAATTCAAGAGCAGTCATCTTTTCAAGATTTTCTTCAAGGGTGTCTTGGAGCCAATTGTTGAAAATAGCTTATACCTCACTACCTCACTACATTATTCTGGAAATGACTAATGGCGAATAAAACTAGAAGAAACAATGAATTATCAATTTATTGGATCTTAATAGCAATCTGTAGTGTTGTTCCGGTGATTGGACAATCTTTTCTACTCTACGCCACACAAGATACTACCCAATTTACAGTTAACAAGCTAGAGCGCATAGCAAATCGATTTGACGAAGGAGCCAAATATATGGTTTTTACGCCCAATGAGACATTTGAAAATACGGATGTCTTGCTTTTGGGTAAGTTAAACTCTTCCGATCTTTATGGAACGATGCAAGTGGGAGTTACCTATGAAGCAGATGTCACTGGATTAAGAGTTCCTCTCTTGAATTGGCATCGCAATATTATTCGTGTTCGAGAGGTTTCCTCCTCAAAACAATCTCCTTAATTTAGTCGAGATTATTCCTAAAATATGGCGGATGAAAGAGCTCCCTCAACCTCCTAGAAGTATTGAGGATGATGGGAGCTACATCTTGCTGGAGTTACTCGTTCATCTCCTTATAAGTTGCCACCGCAGAGGGTGAAATTCGGTTGAGATAACGGAAGATCCAATACTTGAAAATCGTATCGAGAATCACTGGAAACGTTGCAATAAACAAGAAAATGAAATTGCGACTGGGAGGAATTCCCAAATGTTCCGATACGCCTTCCAGCAAAACTTCCCAACCGTGGGGTGAGTGGAACCCGACAAACACATCGGTAAACAGGATGATAATAAATGCCTTGGCACTGTCACTTAAGCCATAGGCGATCTCATCAATGAATCCCTTCACAGATTCGACTTGTACCCGTCCCCGCGTCAGAATAAAGATAAATGTCATAACACCGGAGAGATCGGCAATCCAGTTTTTCACAGCATTGGCACTGCGATGGGAATAGTCTTTCGCGATCGTCCTGACCCGATCGCGCACTTTTTCCTCCTGCACCTCCACCTCCGGCGCTTCCATGCCCAGGGTTTCCCGCAGCAGGGCTTCAAACTTCAGCCGTTCCTCAAAGGCTGTCAAACTTTTGAGCGCCTGCTCCGTCATTTCACCGTTGAGAAAAATCTTGCTAGGATTCGTGATCGCAAATTGATGACTAATCCAGTGACCCGGAATAAACCGATCGGACAGCGCCACATTCCGCACCGACACCTGCACCAAAATCGGCACTGCAACCAGAATCAAGATAAAGCGAATCGCCATCTTAGTGCGTTGCCGCTTGGCCTGGAAGTCCTGCATGACTTCATATTCGGCATTGGGATCGAGTTCCTGTTTCAGGCGACCGATCGTTCCCAAAATCGATCGAGGTAATACCCCCGTTTTATCTGAAATCGTTTCCAAATTACTCAGCGTATCGGGCTTTTTGTTATTGCGCGCTTGCTGATTGGCCAAGATTTGGGCAGAAAGATTGGCATTGTCGTGATAGCTATTTAACGACGGCTGACTCGATCGGGTTGGAGGAATGGCGGATGCAGCGGTCGTCATAGAGGGCTTCACTGGAACCAGCGCCGTAGACCCATTGCCCTGCATAGGGACTTGATAACGGGCCAAAATGCGATCGACGAACTGTAATTTTTCCAGAGAAATGGCAGTGCGTTCCTTGGTGGTGGGGATCAAGCGCCCATTGGAACCCTGAGCCGAATAGGCACCTGCCTCATCCACGGGGAGTAACTTGCGATCGGCCTTGGGATTGGTGACATTCAAGGTCGATCGACTCAGCCGAAACTCTGATAACCGTAGCCGAATCGTTTTGAGGTGCTTGTTCAGTTCCTGCTCAAAGTAAGCGTAGGTTTCTTGCCCCACCTCACCCTGAGGGGAACCGATTTTTTGTCCTCCAAAGTGCTCATTTTCCAATGCCTGAATCATCAAGGCAGCATCATAGGCTTCATCAAGAGCCCGATCGGGGGTGGTCAGATACCATTGTTCAGCGCGTTGCAGATAAGCACGAAGGCGAGAAAGAAAACTAACCATAATTGATGATGAGGCGGCTTGTCTCCGGAGGATGTATTAAATCCTGGCAAATGAAAATAATCAAGTGCTGTAGCAAACATTGCACAGCTTATTCTATGCCCGACATCTCGAAATATCTATCTTAGAGCGAACCAAATTTCTAATCGATCGCTTTAACAAACCTGGAGTTTCCTAGATCATCCAAACTAGAATAGAGCTTCCCTAGGGTTCTCAAAATCCTTCCCATCCTCGTTTTCGGCAGAGTTCTCGCCATGGTAGGTCAGCCCCCCGATCGTCCCTCTTCCAACGCCAAGCCGCTTGCCCATTGGATCACGGGGCCAAGCCGCAGCGGCAAAACCCAAGCCCTGATTGATCAGTTTTGTTTATGGGCCAATGCCACCCGCCAAAGCTATCCAACGCTGCCCACCTTTCCAGGCGTTCTGGTGCTCTCGGCGATCGGCGATAACCGCATGGACGTGACCGATCGACTCACCGCTGCCACCCAGGCCCAGTACCCCTTCCGCGCCACGACGCCCCTGGGGTTCTTTGAAGATGAGGTGGTGCTGTTTTGGGCGCTGTTGATTGAGAAGCTGGATTTGGTGGCGCAATTTCCCCTACGGCTGCGGCCTGAGAACGAACAGGAGCTGGCCCAACGGCTGTGGCAACCGGAGATCGATCGGGCGGTGGGTCAAACGGGGATCCGCGAGGCTAAGCTGGTGCGCCGCCTGCTGGATCTGATGCAACTGGCGGCCTTGAGTGGGATGGATCTCCAGGATCTCCCGATCGTCCTAGGCCAAGGGTTAGGCTCCCAAACGCCGGAACTGCCCCTGCCCTACGACACCGTGCGGGATCTGCTGCTGCAATGGCGATCGTGGTGTTTGCAGCGCGGCCTGCTGACCTATAGCCTAATTGCGGAACTCTACGGCCAAGTCCTACTACCCGATGCCCTTTACCAGGAAAAGCTGCGAACGCGCTATGGGGCCGTTTTTGCCGATGATGTGGATGAATATCCAGCGATCGTGCGGCCTTTGTTGGAGCAGTTTTTGGCCACCCAGGCTCCTACGGTGCTGACCTACAACCCCCAGGGAGCAATCCGGCTGGGCTTGGGCGCAGATCCGGCGTATTTGGAAAGCCTGCGCGATCGCTGTCAAGTAACAGACCTGGCTGCTCCCGGAAGATCGCTCGTTGATGAATTGGGGGAAGCGGTGGTGGAACTGGCGATCGCGCCCAGCTTTTTGCCCCCCAGCCTGCCCCCCTGCATCCGAGCCTTGCAAACGGGAACCCGCGCCCAACTGCTGCGCCAAACCAGCGAATTAATTCTAGAAGGGATCGAAACGGGACAGGTAGAACCCCGCGACGTGGCGATTATTGCCCCCGGTTTGGAACCGATTTCCCGCTATGCCTTGACCAATATCCTGACGAGCCAGGGCGTGCGGGTGGAGAATTTGAACGAACAACGTCCGCTGACGGCGGTGGCGATCGTGCGGGGGCTGCTGTCGCTACTGACCCTGGTCTATCCCGGCCTGGGACGACGGATCAAGCGGGATGCGATCGCGGAAATGCTGGTGGTGCTCTGTGCCGGGGCGATCGATCCAGTGCGGGCGGGACTGCTGGCCGACCACTGCTTTGAACCCCACCCGGAAACGCCGCGTCTCTTGCCCAGCCAAGCCTTTTCCCGTTGGGATCGCCTAGGTTACCAAGCCACCCAAGCCTACGATGCCCTAGTGCAGTGGATCGCCCATCAGCAAGCCCAATTGAGTCAGCGCATGATTGCTACGCCAGTGGTTTTGCTCGATCGGGCCATCCAAACGTTTTTCCAAGGGGGAACCCATCTGCCCTTTGAGCAGGTGGCCAGTTTGCGGGAGTTGCTGGAAACGGCGCAGCACTATTGGGAAGTGGAAGCGCGACTGCGGTTAAGCGATCCCCATCAGGTGTCCGATGCGCAACCGATCGCCCGACTGATCCAACTGTTGCGGGAGGGAGCGGTGACGGCGAATCCGTTTCCGGTACGACCGATCGGCCCCGCCAGCAATGCCGTGACCTTGGCCACCGTGTTCCAGTACCGTTCCAGTCGCCGATCACACCGTTGGCAGTTCTGGCTGGATGCGGGCAGTCCGCGCTGGCTGAGTGGGGTGGATTCGTTGTTTGCGGCTCCGCTGTTTTTGCAAAGTTGGTCGGGGCATCTCTGGACGGTGGATGATACGCAGGCGGCCAATGAACAACGGCTGCAACGGATTTTGACCGATTTGCTCAGTCGCACCCAGGAGCAGGTGGTGCTTTGTTACAGTGATCTCGCTTCCAACGGCCAGGAACAGACGGGGGTGTTGTTGTCCTTGGTCAATGCGGCGGCTCCGATCGGGTTGGAGGACGATCGGGCGGCTGAGGCAGAAACGATCGCGATCGATCGTTGAATTCTGCTGGATCGAGTAAAATTTTGCAGCTTGGGTCGCTGACTCTCTCAAGATTGGGCGACACTTAAATCTAGGCCAGCAACGGATTTTTGACGATCGGGAACGGGAACGAACTATGGCACTTTCCTTTAAACAACTGGCGATCGGGGTTTCCCTCGTGGCGATCGGGAGTGGGGTGGGACTGATGACGGCCAGTTGTGTGCGCAATGCTGCGAAAAACCCTGAAGGTGCCCCCGCGTCCTCGCCCATAGCCACCCAGCCGCTGGATCAAGACTCTAAGCCCTCCACAGCGACGAATAACCCTAACTTTATTGCCGATGCAGTGGAGCGGGTGGGGCCTGCGGTGGTCAGGATTAATGCCGCTCGCCACATTGCTAGCGCGCCTGAAGCGCTCCAAAATCCCTTGCTGCGCCGCTTTTTTGGTGACCAAATTCCCGACCAACCGGAGCGGGTGGAACGGGGCACGGGGTCAGGGTTTATTCTGTCAGCGGATGGGCGAATTTTGACCAATGCCCATGTGGTGGCAGAGGCGGATGAAGTCAATGTGGTGCTGAAGGATGGCCGATCGTTTAAAGGCAAGGTGATTGGCTTAGACCCGGTGACGGATGTGGCGGCGATTAAAATTGATGCGAAGGATTTACCCACCGTCAAGTTAGGGGATTCCGATCGCTTGATTCCGGGGCAATGGGCGATCGCGATCGGCAATCCCCTCGGGTTGGACAACACAGTGACGGCGGGGATTATCAGCGCAACGGGGAGATCGAGCCGTCAGGTGGGCATTTCCGACAAGCGCATTAATTTCATCCAAACCGATGCGGCGATTAATCCGGGCAATTCCGGTGGCCCCTTACTCAACGATCGAGGGGAGGTGATTGGGGTTAATACGGCGATTCGGGCCGATGCCCAGGGGTTGGGGTTTGCCATCCCGATCGCTACAGCCAATCGGATTGCCGATCAACTCTTCAGCAAAGGGAAGGTATCCCATCCGTTTCTGGGAATTCAAATGGTGGAACTGACGCCGGAGCTTCAGGAACAAATCAATAACGATCCCGACAACAATCTGCAAATTACCCAAAGTAGTGGGGTGTTAATTGTGCGGGTCGGCAAGGGCTCACCGGCGGCCCAAGGAGGACTGAAGGCTGGGGATATTGTGCAGAAAGTGGAGGGGCAACCGATCAAAACCTCCAGTGATGTGCAAGCCAAGGTGGAAGCGAGTACGATCGGTCAGGGGCTGACCTTTGAAGTGCTACGGGGCAATCAAACCACGACGATCGAAATTCGTCCGGGAGAATATCCGGCGCAAAGTTCGTCTGATGCGCCTAGGTAACTAGAAGGTTTCAAACTCCCATGGATTTTTATCTGATTCGAGTCCTGTTTCCGGCTGTCTTGATCGACCTTGCCCTTACGGTTGGGGTCTTCTGGAAGAGACGTTTCCTGCAACGAGGTAAAAAAATAGGGGTGGCATTGCTTCCGGCCCTGCTTTACCTCCTTGCGGCTCTGGTCTGGATTGTGATTCTGGATAATGGAGATCCCCGATTTCAGGGGCAAGGTGTCATAGGGTTGTTTTTCCTTTTCAGTTTGGGCCTAGTTTTCACGGTTCTGCGCCTGTTGTTGGGCGTTATACTTCTCATCAGCTTCCGCCGTCGCTAAAATCATAGTTCTATCTGGAGTTGCTCATGTTTCTGAAGGGGTCGCTTTGCTTTTCAGGACTTGACTGAAAGAAATGATGGATTGGTCTTGTTGATCTGCTGTGAGGAAAAGCCATTATGGGTTCATTACCGTCTACTGCTCCCCGTTCCCCTAGAGTCAATTCAGCCTTTCAACGGTTGATGTCGGTGCATTGGTGGATGGCGGTTTGCTATCTGATTCTATTTGTCGTGGGCACTGGGATGGCGCAGCTCCCAAGGGAAGTGTCTTTCCGAGGATTACTTTACGATTTTCATAAGTCGATCGGGTTGTTGACCTTAGGGTTGTTGACTTGGCGAATTTTGGTATTGCTGCAAGTGATGGGGAAGAAGTATACTAAGCGACTTCCTAAGTTTTCACCGAAGTGGATTCGCAATGTGATTTTACATGCTTTGCTCTATGGGTTGATGTGGGTGGTTCCGGTAACGGGAATTTTTCTGTCCAATTCGTTTCGTCCCAATAATGTCAAGTTTTTTGGGATTGCGATTCCGGATCTTTTTCCACAAAGTCAAGCGATGGTGGATGTGGGACGGGGTTTACATTTCTGGCTGTCCTACAGTTTTTTGGCGTTGATTATTTTGCATATGCTGGTGCAGTGGAAGGTGGTGAAGGCGAATTGGCGACGGTTTAAGGGATTTGTCAAAACGAAGTTTGCTGGGAATGCGATCGGATCGTAGGTCGATCGTTGGGTGAACCGAGATGAGAATAGCCTGCAATGATGGGCACCTATGCTTTCACTGACGTCAATGTAACCGTCTGTTAGCTCCCCGCGCTAGGCACTGCTGCGCTAGAATAAGGCGGCTTTTCCGATTCTGCAAAGATGATGATCGTAAGCTCCAGCGATCGCTTTGCAACGTTTAGTCACTTGTACTGAATCTCTATTGGTTAGGAAGTATGATGGAACTTGGCAATATGATTAATTGAGTTCCATCATACTTTCACGAATGAGAGGTTTGAGAAGAGATTAGATTCTGCTTAAACTTTCTTCACGAAAAAGTACAAGCGGTAAATTCCCTCGTCATCATGACCCATATCCCAAGTGAAATCAGCCACAGGGTCACCCCCTTCAGCCTTTTTCACCATTTGCATCAGATAATCTCTCGTTAGCAATTCGGCACGTCTACCGACAGTGTCATCGCCAGCACCAAGTAAATTGCTGAGTCCATTGGACACCTGTTGCAAAATACCGCCAGGAATTGTCACACCTGTGGAAGCACCAAGAGCAACATTACCAGCATCTAGAACGGATTTGAAAGTGCTAGAGTATGCGTTTGGATCACCCTGATCGTTCTCACGAATGACAACTGCAAGAATGACATCTTGTGCAATACCAGAATAGAGTCTGGCGGCAGTGCGGATAATATTTCCCTGATCTACATCGCCAATCACTCCAGTTTCGTAAGGTGTTTGTGCTTGCCCAGAAGTAGAAACGCCTAGGAACATGTAAGGCTCATCGCTGGATGAGATTTCGTTGGATTCATTGAGGCATTTGAATCCTGAAAACCAAATTTCGATATTGACCTCATAGAGTTTGACTTTTGTTCCGCCTGCCGGTGTCCAGTGAATTTCACCGCCTTCAAACAGGTTGTATCTGCCTTTACCATTAGTCCCTTCCGTCACGAGTTCATCGGTGCGAGGATAGCCTAGTCTACCCTTTTCCCATCCTTGGTTTTTCCAAGCCTCGCGAATCATACCCATGACAATGTGGGCTCCGGTAGTCGGTGTCCAGTAGATTGATCCACCTTCAAAATGGTTGAAGCGCCCAATACCATCAGGTGTTCCCAGTTCATCAGTGACTGGGAAACCTAAGAACCCTGAATCCCAATTTTTCTCTCCCCATTTATCGAGGATGCGACCATAGACGGCAAACGCTTGGCTGGTATTTTGCTTCCAAATGATGGTGCCATTTTGAAAATGATTGAACCGTCCTTTGCCACTGCCTGCATTTGCTTCATCACTAGCCGGATACCCTAGGGGACTTTTCTCCCATCCCAGTGCTGCCCATTTGGCGCGAATTAAGCCATAGATTAAGTGTGCGCCTGTTTGAGGATGCCAATAGATAGATGCGCCGCCATACTTCAGCCCTTCATAATGCCGATAGTAGCCAACTTTATCCGGACAAGCTTGTTCATTGGTAACTGGTTTGCCAATCCAGGGATTGGTTTTAATTAACTCATTGTACTTAGCATCGATCGCTGAAGCCATTGTGAATCTCCTAAATTGTTGAGAGTTTAGTGATAGCTAAGAAAATCGTGTGAATTGCGATCGCGCTCTGATAGTTCCCTTATGGGTTATTTTCTGTAGCCACAAAACAGGGACATATCAGAATCAGCCGCTCATCGTTCAACGATTACAACTATTCACACGGGCTCATCCTGATTTATGCAGCAAGGCGAATTAGCTACGGTTGAAGGGATTTGTCAAAACGAAGTTTGCTGGAAATGCGATCGGATCATAGGTCGATCGTATTCCCAGTGTCTAAGGTTGAGCATCAGACAGATGTTCAAATAAGCGATCGGTTGCAGTCATGACTGTTTCACCGACCTCAAACTCTCCAGTTTCAATGTCGATCGCAAAGTGTCGCGTTAGCGAATCGCCAGAATTTTTTCATCGTTACCTGCTTCAAGCTTCTGCCGAATTCCGGACTCATAGAGTTCTTGTCCGCATCGGGCTAATTCTTCCTTGCTATACCGTCGTTGGCAGACTGTCATAAGCTTGCCCTCGTTTCAACTCAGCCCTCTCGTTTTATCCTAGCTAACGACCCCGTTCACCCGCCGCAGATAACCTCGAACTCCAACCAACACTCTCTCATCGGTCGGTGTGCATTGGGGGGGTTAGCCTTCGCCATAGCTCCTAAGGGTTCCTTGTAGAATTTGCTTGGGGTGGCTCAATCTAATTGCCCCGATCGGAAAAGTATCAGCAACAGTAACTCGTTAGTCGCCCACCCTACAACATGAACGGTTTTAAAGGGAGAAGGATTAGGGTTGCTCATTCCCTGCCCCTATCTCGCTGAAGTGTTTAAGAATGCACAATGAGTACTGAGCAGGGTGCATGGTGCATGACATAATTACTCACACTGCCTAAGATCAGCTCACTCAGCCCTGTACGACCCCGGCTTCCCATCACAATCAAGTCGGCTTTCCAGGTTTGTGCTATTTTCTTGATGACTTGACCAGGCTTGCCTGGAAGTTGAGTGAACTCGGTCTTGATCCCCATCGCGATCGCTTGTTCGCTGTAGGGTTGGAATTTCTCACGGCTTTCCTTCTCATATTGCTGCCACTGCCGACGATGGGCTTCCCAATTGATCTCATCATAAACTGAGAAGAACATAGGCGTTTCTTGAGATGTCCCTGATTGATCACTACCCTCGACCATGCCCAGAGGCCAACCCGGACTACCTTCATCCTCCGCAGACAATACATGTAACACCATGAGACTAGCGTTCATTGCTTGGGCTAAAGCAACAGCCTTTGTAAAAACAGCTTGGGCTGTAGGTGTACTGTCCATTGCAACTAGAATTTTCTGAAACATAAGCGTGTCCAAGAATTAAGTATTGATGGCTGAAGACCTTGAAGAACTGATCCAGATACTTCATCTTTGGCTGGAAGGGGGGTCAATCGCATTCGCAAAAATTGTCCACGGCACCATTGGTACCATTGGCAATAAACAGATTAACCATTGATTCCAGGTGAGCGGTGCGGTTTCAAAGAGCGTGTTCATCACCGACCACTGGCTAAACACAATTTGCAGGACAACAGCCGCAACAATACCCACCATTAAGATCGGTGCAGTTGTGATGGATGTGGATTGACGGCGCGCATAGGCGATTAAACTTGTTCCCAGTTGACTGATACTGATCAGGTAGATGATGCGTGCTGCCACAAGGGATTGAATGGCCATGGTGCGGGCGACAGCAATATTATCTGTTGTGGATTGAGCCCATTCAAACATACCGAAAATCAGGACCCAGTTAAATAATGAAACAGCTACGATTCGGCGTAATAATTTCTGGGTGAGCAACGGTTCGTTGGGGTTGCGGGGTGGTTGTTGCATCAAGCCCTGAGATCTTGGTTCAAAGGCGAGGGGAACGGTCATGGTAATGGAGTTGATCATATTCAGCCAGAGTACTTGTAGGGATAGAATCGGCAACTCCCGTGCCAACAGAACACTGATTAGAATGGTCATGGATTCTCCTCCATTCACAGGCAGGAGAAAGGCGATCGCCTTTCGCAAATTCTGGTAAACCGTGCGCCCTTCTTCCACAGCCGCTTTGATGGAAGCAAAATTATCATCGGTCAACAACATGTCAGCGGATTCGCGGGCAACTTCCGTACCGCCTTTGCCCATGGCAATACCAATATCCGCCTGCTTGAGTGCTGGGGCATCGTTCACCCCATCTCCCGTCATGGCGACGATATTGCCTCTGGACTGGAGTGCTTCCACCAGTTGCAGCTTTTGTGCCGGGGCGACTCTGGCAAAGACAGATCCTTCGACGGCAGCATTGTGAATCTCTGACTCATTCATTTGGGCTAACTGTTGCCCAGCAAAGGCGACAACCCCTGAGCTAGTTTGAATTCCCATGCGTTGGGCGATCGCCCGTGCGGTGGCAATGTGATCACCTGTGATCATCTTGACTTGAATCCCGGCGGACTGGCAGGCATGAACGGCAGCGATCGCCTCTGGACGGGGTGGGTCAATCATGCCTTGGAGTCCTAGAAAGACGAGATTGGTGGCAATGTCTTCGTGGTCGATGGCATGTTGCTGTACCGATACCGTCTTTTGGGCAAATGCCAGCACCCGTAGCCCCTGCCCTGCCATATCATTGACTTCTTGTTTGATCTGGGTAGCATCGAGGGCGATCGCCTCTCCCTGGGCATCCAGCATCCAGCTACACCGACGCAACAACGCTTCCACTGATCCTTTCACATAGATCATTCGCGGTTGAGCATCGTGCAGCGTTGCCATGTACTGATACTCAGACTCAAAGGGAATGGCATCCATGCGAGGGGTGTCAGTCGTAAGTCCAGCCTGACTCAGCCCTGCTTTTTCCGCCACGGCAATCAAGGCTCCTTCTGTTGGGTCGCCCACTACCGTCCAATCGGTCCCTGTTTGTTGAAGCTGGGAGTCGTTACAGAGAACCCCTGCCGTCAAACACTGGGTTAAGGCAGGGGGCAGTTCCGCCGCATCCAGCCCCATCTCCTTGCCGTTGCTGACCTGGGTAATGTCGCCTTTGGGACTGTAGCCCCCGCCGCTGACGCGATAGGGTTGTCCCCCTGCGTGGATTGCCTGAACCGTCATCTGGTTTTCCGTCAACGTCCCGGTTTTGTCGGAACAAATCACTGTGGCGCTGCCTAACGCCTCCACCGCTGGCAATTTACGAATGATGGCGTTGCGGTTTGCCATCCGGTTGACGCCGATCGCCAGCGTGATGGTTACAACCGCAGGTAAACCTTCGGGTATTGCACTGACTGCCAGGGCGACTGCCGCCTCAAACATATCAATCCAGGAGCCTCCCTGCCCCAACCCTACTGCAAAGGTGAAGGTCGCCAGGGGCAAAATAATGTAGAGCAGAGTACGGCTGAATTGCTCAAACTTCCGGGTCAGGGGTGTGGTGAGGCTAACCCGATTTTCCATCGATCGCGAAATCTGCCCCATTTCAGTGGCATTGGCAGTCGCAACGACGATGCCCTGTCCCTGCCCAAACGTGACAAAACTACCTGCATAAGCCATATTGCAACGTTCGGCAAGGGGAGTCTCTGCTGGAAGCACCTGGACAGATTTTTCAACCGGAACGGATTCCCCGGTCAGAGCAGATTCATCGATCTGTAAGGTGCGAACTCGCAGCAACCGCAAATCTGCCGGGACTTTATCGCCCGATGTCAATACCACTAAATCCCCCGGTACCAGATCCCGCGAGGGAATCCGCAGCGGTTGCCCTTCTCGTAGAACGGTGGTTTCCGTGGTGACGGCTTTGGCGAGAGAGGCGATCGCCCCTTCTGCCTTAGCTTCCTGTACATAGCCGATAATGGCGTTAATCAGCGTCACTCCCCAGATTACCCAGGCATTCGTCCAGGAACCTAAAAACGCTTTAACGGCTCCAGCCAGAAGTAAAATGTAGAGGAGTGGCTGATGAAATTGCAGCAAGAACCTTAACCACGCGGGTTTTCCGGGCTGAAACTGCAACTCATTCCAGCCATGCTGCTCATAGCGACGAGCGACTTCCTCAGGCGTTAAACCGCTTTCTGCACTGCTGCCGAAGCTTTTTACAATTTCGTGGTCAGTAAGCGCATGATAAGAACGTGAATGGGATTGAACAATCATCACACCCTCCAACTTCTAAATTTACTTTCCGGAATAACCCATTACTCAGGTAATTGACAATTACTATTTCGAATAGTTGCCATTCATAGAGGCTAGACCAAAGATCAAGATCAGTTTTTGGATAAGCGTTTAGAAACGTACATCCTGCACACGAGGCTAACGCCATACGCATCACCGGACGCATTTACACTTTGCAAGACAACCCAAGTATACCGTCGTTCCGCCTGCAGGCGTTTGTTAGCCACACTCAATAAACACAAGTGCTCATACTTATTTCTCCGCTGCAGTAAATGGTGAACAAATATCTATCAAACAACCATTTGGATCGACGGTTAAGAATCGACGCTGCCCATAAAACTCGGTTTTGAGTTCTTGAATGATGCGAAGCTCCATAGCTACTGCTTTTTCGTAGACTAGATCCACTGCAGGAACTACAAACGTCACATACATACCTGATGGAGCAGTTTGATACTCTTGCGGAACAAGGCTATGACTACGAAGAATGATTCCAAACTCTAGTTCTTGATTAGACGGACTACGAAGTTGAACATACCAGTCACTGTCATAACTAACCTCAAGATCAAGTAAAGCCACGTAAAAATCTCGACTTTCAGCCAGTCGATCAGAGCAGATGTTTGTAAGAATGCGGCTAACGCTCATAACTATTCTCAATCATTGATCCAATAAGGCAAACATTTGATTTAAAGCCTGTTTAGCCACTGAGTTAAGGTTAAGCCGCACTTTTATGCAGATACGGGAGTGCATAGCTCAATGAGCGTTCCATCCGGTGCACGCAAATATGAAACAACTTGACCCCACGGCTTTTGGGATGGTGCTGAAAATTCAGTAGCCCCGTGAGTTAGTGCGCTTTTATGCGCGGTATGTACGTCAGAAGTGACAAAGCCGATTTCCACCCCTAAGGGTTGCTTGGATTCGCTAGCTCGTACATGACCTCCGGGAAAGTTTATCTCTCCAAGTTCATGAGCGGCGAATGCGAGAGTAGTCTCTCCAGTGCTCAGTTCGCCGTAATCACCTGATTCATGCAGAAACTTCTGCTCTAGACCAAAGGCTTGCTTGAAGAAGTGGAGTGAATCCACCACGCTTGGGACATAGATGATCGTGTAGCCGAGTTTCATGATGACTTTTAAGCAAGTGTTGGATAGTAAATGCGTGGAAAATGTTCCTTGCGACTCCGATGGCAACGATTAGTCAGGAATGTAGAGAGGCTAACGCAAAGTTCACCTGCTGTGAGTTGATTTTGCTGAAACTAGTTTAGCATTGCCAGTCAGGTGCGACGATCGGTTAGGCTGGGCCAATGAGGAAGATTTTCTGAAGATTTCACTCGGAACGACTGCCCACGAAACAATCTGAAAAGCCGATCGAACTTTGCATCACACAGGCTTTGTTGCATGATTAGAAAAACGGTCAGGTTCGCCTTGAGAGTGTCCTGGTATTAACCTTCAACCTTGTAGCTATCGGGTTTAACGATCTGAATCATCCGATTGAGCGCAACACATTTGATGAATAGC
>NZ_JBLZFX010000083.1:0-27297 GCF_050753345.1 Alkalinema pantanalense CENA528
TTGGCCCTAGTGCAAAGTAGTGGCGACCCTGGCTAGCCCGCGATTTTCTCAATCCAGGGGGGATCGGTCTACCACTACTCTTAAGATACAAGGGGGGATCGAATCCATTGTGTTAATCCGTTAACTAGTCATGGACGCCTGAGCGATTAACCATTCATCCAACGGGCGGCATCCTTCGCGTGGTAGGTCAGGATCATGTCTGCCCCCGATCGCTTGAAGCTGGTTAGCGTCTCCAGCACGATGCGTTGCTCATCCACCCAACCATTCAGCGCCGCCGCCTTCACCATGGAATATTCACCGGAGACGTTGTAGGCCGCTACGGGCAGGTTGCTGGCCTCCTTAACGCGGTGGATGATATCCATGTAGGACAGAGCGGGCTTCACCATCAGCATGTCGGCCCCTTCTTCCACATCCAACAGGATTTCCTTAACCGCCTCACGAGCGTTGCCCGGATCCATCTGGTAAGTCCGGCGATCGCCAAACTGCGGAGTGGATTCCGCTGCATCCCGGAAGGGGCCATAGTAGGCGGAAGCATACTTGGCGGCGTAGGACATGATGGGAATATCCTGGAAGCCTGCCTCGTCCAGCCCTTCCCGAATCGCTTTGACAAACCCGTCCATCATCCCCGACGGTGCAATGATATCGGCTCCGGCTTGGGCCTGGGAGACGGCCACCTTCTTCAACAGTTCCAGGGTGGGATCGTTCAGCACGCGCCCCATCAAATCGCCGTTACCCAGATAGCCACAATGGCCGTGGGAAGTGTATTCGCACAGGCAAGTGTCGTTGATGACGATTAGGTCGGGCACCGCTTCTTTCACTGCTGTGGTGGCTTTTTGGACAATGCCGCAGTCGTGCCATGCGCCCGTCGCATCCAAATCCTTATCGGCTGGAATCCCAAACAGAATAATGGCAGGAATCCCAAGGTCGTAAACTTCTTTTGCTTCTTCAACAATTTTATCAATGGAGAGTTGGTAGACTCCCGGCATCGATTTGACTTCCTTGGCAAAGCTGTCGCCCGGAACTGCAAACAGCGGATAAATCAAATCGTCAGGGGTCAGAACCGTTTCACGCACCATACGACGGAGCGGTTCACTGGTACGCAGGCGGCGAGGGCGATGAGTTGGGAACATGATGTCAATCTAAGAGTTGCTAACTTAATCAGGTTCAGTAGATCGAAAATATTGTTAACTGCCTAGGCTTCGATCCCCCTAAATCCCCCTTAATAAGGGGGACTTTGAACGAATTTGGCAGAATTCCCCCCTTAATACGGGGGGCTAGGGGGGATCTTAACCCACTTTGCGATCTACCGAGGTGTGTTAAAAGTCTAAAGCTTGCGTTGCCGCCTTTGAACCTGATTTAAGTTTTATTAAGTCTTCTCGCGTCCCATCCTGCCCACACACACCCGCCGATCGTGGCTCCCAGTCATCCGTAACAGTTACAATACAGATTGCTCAAACCCAACCCACGATCGCGCTACCAAGGCTGAGTTAAATCAAACCAAACTCGCGCATCGCAGGCATAAAATTACTGTTTTCATGGTTCGATCGACTCAGTTTAATCAGTGCAAATCGCTGCAATGGTGAAATTGCTGCCCATTGCACTGTTTCTAGCGTTGCATTTTCTGTTTTGACTTTAGAAACTACAGAATCTGGAATTATGTTTTCAATTTCCCAAGCTGGATGTTGCTCCACAGGTAAATCTGTTGCCGTTTCTCCCGTTCTTTCCTGAATCATCTGATGTAGAAAATCGTGGTAGCTTTGGATGTCCGCTGCGGACTGACAGGGCATTTCTACGAGGGCTTCCCGATCTGCCTGGGTGAATTGATTCCACTGATGCAGCTTGAGCTTGACACCACAGGTATCCAGCTTGAACCGGACTTGCATGGGAATGCAACGCAAAGACTCAACAAAATCCGCTTCAAACTGGAAAAATTGACTCATCGTAACGTCTCGTGGATAGTGATAGAGGTGACTCGACAGGCGGTTCTCGATCGGCTCCCAGTCCTCTATAACCCCAACCTAATGGGATCCATCGCTGCTAAGATTCACATTCTTAACGACCCAGTAGGCTGTAGCCAGCGCTAAAATGGTGGCCGCCAACGCCAGTAAATCCAGTCCTCCTGTCTTTTCTAGATCTAGGATAATGATTTTTCGGGCCACTGCGATCAACGAGGTCACGATCACCAGTTCGACTTGGACGACGTGCTTTTTCAGGTAGGCCGTAATATTTTCCAGGATTTCCAAGGCAATTAAAACGTTCAGAAATAACCCAAAAATGGTAAATAGGGCCTTGCCAAACTTCTTAACTTGAGCCGGATCGTCAGTGGGAACGGTGTTGGGTGCGGGGAAGAACAGTCCCTGAATTTCCACGGACATGTAGTGAGCCAGTTCATAGACGGCCATCAGGATCAGCACCAACATGCCGATCGAGAGCACCTTAGAAACCAGCGTTTCCACCCGCCCCAAGCGGTTAAGAAACACATCATCATTCCAGCTTCTGCGCAAAAATCGCCAAAGGCCCCGCATGTTCTGTCCTCCTAGAATCCACAAGCTTCCATAGGAGAGCATACTGAACCGAAGAGCAGCGAGTAAATATACTCAACCCATAGATTGCATCAAATTATTTCGCAACGGTTCCTTACAAACACCTATAGGTTCAATTGAACTCCCCAGATAGCCTGCTGATTCCGCTGTCTCTAAACGGCCAGCAATGCGGCAAGTTTTGTGAATAGGGTACTGGGGTTCTCCGTGGGGTCGATCGCGCAGGAAATCGGCACCAGTTGCACGGCACAGGCTTTCAGTTCCGGTTGCTTGGAGTCGGGACAGGCGGCAGGATGGGTGAGGGCGTTGGCCTCGGCGTTATCCGCCCAAATTGCGCCCCAGTGCATTGGCACAAACACCGTCCCCGGTGCAATATTCTTCGTCACCACGGCTGGAAACCGGGAACTCCCCCGCCGCGATCGCACCTCCAGCCATTCCCCCTCTTGAATCCCCAACTTAGCCGCATCCCTGGGGTGAATTTCAATAAACGGATTGGGGTGCATTTTACGAATCTTATCAATCCGTCCCGTTCGTGCTTGGGTGTGCCAATGGCCGTAGAGCCGCCCCGTCGTCAGCACAAAGGGATAGCGATCGTCGGGGGGTTCCGCCAAGCCACGGGAATGGTAGGCAGCAAAGCGGGCGCGTCCATCGGGGGTATGGAAGCGCAAATCGGTATAGAGCCGTTTGGAAGCGGCTATCTGGTCAGCCAGGGACGCTGACTGCAGGTCTGACCCATCCTCGGGTCGATCGACGATCTGACACTGGGGCGCTGGGTGGGGCCATTGGGTGGGGCCATGCTCCACTAGGTAATCATGGCTCAGGCCAGACATATCGCAGGGTCGCCCTTGGGTCAGATGGGCGAATTCCGCGAAGACTTCCCCGGCATGGTTAAAGGCAAAGTAGCGACCAAAACCCAAGCGCCGTCCAACTTCCGCAAAAATCACCCAATCCGTGCGCGATTCCCCCGGTGCCATCCGAAAGGCCGGACAGAAGGTCAAGCGCCGCTCGGAATTGGTCATGACCCCAGCCTTTTCGCTCCATTGGGTCGTCGGCAGCAGGACGTGGGCGTAATCGGCCATTTCTGTGGGGTAGTAGCAATCCTGGTAGACCGTGAAGGGGGATTTGCGCAGCGCCGCTTTGGTGCGTTCCAGATCCGGCATACTGACCGCTGGATTGGTCGCCGCCACCCAAAACAGCCCCACTTCACCCCGCTCTAGCCCTTCAATCATCTGCCATGCCGTGCGCCCTGGTGTGGGGGCAATACGTCCCGCTGGCAAGCCCCAAGCCTGCTCAATCTCCGATCGATGCGCCGGATTAGTGATAAAGCGGTACCCCGGTAACAGATGGGACAGGCCCCCCGCTTCCCGTCCGCCCATGGCATTGGGCTGCCCCGTGAGGGAAAAAGGCCCCGCCCCCGGTTTGCCAATCTGCCCCGTCATCAAATGCAGGTTAATAATTGCGCGAACTTTGGCGGTGCCTTCGCTGGATTGATTCACTCCCATTGACCACATGGACAGCACCCGATCGGCCTGCTGCCAATAGCGCGCTGCCGTTGCCAAATCTTCCACAGTAATGCCGCAGCGTTGCGCCACCACCTCCGGCGGATAGTGCTGTACCACTGCCTCATAGTCCGCAAAACCCGTGGTGTGCCGCTGGATAAACTCAGGTTGAATGGCGTTCCATTGCAGCAGTAAATGGGCGATGCCATTCATCAGGTCAATATCGCTGCCCGGTTTAATCGCCAAATGCAGATCGGCGACCTCCGCCGTTTGCGTGCAGCGGGGATCTACAACCACTAACTTGACGTGGGGATTTTTTTTGTGGTGTTTGCGCAGACGATTGAAAATGATGGGATGGCATTCCGCCGTGTTGGTGCCAATCAAAAAAGCGCAATCGGTCAGATCTAAATCGTCATAGCAGCAGGGGGGGCCATCGGCTCCAAAACTCTGGACATAGCCCGACACCGCTGACGACATACAGAGCCGCGAATTGGCATCAAAGTTATTCGTGCCCAGGCAACCTTTCATCAGCTTTTGGGCAATGTAGTAGTCCTCGGTTTGGAACTGCCCGGAGCCATAGAGACAAATCGAATCTGCGCCCTCAGTGGCCAGCAGCGTTTGCATCCGAGTGACAATGCGATCGAGGGCTTCGTCCCAACTGGCCCGCCGGAAAGGTTGATCTAAGCTATCCCGCACCATGGGGTAGTAGAGCCGATCTTTGTCGATCGACTCCGCCACCGTTGCACCCTTGACACAGACCATGCCCTGACTCGAGGGATGGGCACGATCGCCCCGAGATTGCCAGATGGGGAAGCCATCGCGATCGCGGTTAATCGGTTTTCCAGGCTGGGCAGGCGGTAGCACTTCCAGACCACAGCCCACACCACAATAGGGGCAGAGGCTTTTTGCTGGCTGGCTCATAGGATGTCCACTCAAATTCCAAAATTATAGGGAACCCACGGATACGATCGTGGAGAATCTTGCAGAACTTACATTAGAGATGGCTAAATTTTGCAAGATTACTGGGATCATGACGGGAGCTTAATGGAGATTGAGAAGAAATCATAGCGCCAATGGGGAAAAAGTTGTCTCTGATAATGCTGATAACAGATTGATTGATCACTGCTGCAGATCCTAGCCCCCCTAGCCCCCCTTAAAAAAGGGGGAACCGGCAAAGATGTACTCAAAGTCCCCCTTATTAAGGGGGATTTAGAGGGGGATCGTTACGGGTTACGATCACGAACTGCCACGAATTGACTGGGTCTTACGGATAGGGGCTCAATGGTTCACAGCTTTAGTCTTCGTGGTGCGCGTAGCGATTATAGAGATAATCCAAGGCGTAATTACGCAGCTCATAGTATTTATCATCCTCCATGATGGCTTCACGATTGCGGGGACGGGGGAAAGGAATGTCTATAATTTCACCAATGTTGGCCGCAGGACCATTGGTCATCATGACAATTTTGTCTGCAAGGAACAGCGCTTCATCAATATCGTGGGTAATCATCATTACGGTAATGCGATGGTCTTCCCAGATTTGCAGCAATTCTTCTTGCAGTTCTTCCTTGGTAATTGCGTCCAAAGCTCCAAAGGGTTCGTCCAAAATGAGGACTTCGGGACGGATGGCCAAGGCACGGGCGATCGATACCCGTTGCTTCATCCCACCGGAGAGTTGGCCAGGTTTTTTGTTGGCGGCTTCATCCAGCCCCACCATATGCAGGTGTTCCCGCGTGATTTCCGTTTTTTCTGCCTTGGACTTTTCCGGGAAGACTGCGTTCACGGCTAGGTAAACGTTTTCAAATGCAGTTTTCCAAGGTAGCAGGCAGTAGTTTTGGAACACCACCATGCGATCGGGGCCGGGACGGGTGATTTGCTTGCCATTGACAATCACTTCCCCGGTGGTGGGGGTACGGAATCCCGAAACCATGTCTAGCATGGTGGTTTTTCCACAACCGGAGTGACCGATCACGCACACAAATTCACCTTCATTAACCGTTAAATTGACCCCATCTAGGACAACGTAGTCACCCTTGGGCGTGGGGTAAACCTTGGAAACATTATTAATCGACAGAAAAGAAGTCTCAGACACGTTCGGTGCGGTGAAATTGGGATTAGGAAGCGTTTGCATCGGGATTTGCCAACATGAACGGTGATCAGAGTGGACAAAAACCGCTGGTAGTTGAGTCTACCAGCAGCTTGCAATCTTTATTAGGCAACTCGTGAATTTGTTGCGCTATCCAGCAAAATATCTTCGACCCGAATTTCGCGCCGAATGGCCAAGCTATTGAGATAAGCCATGGGATCATCGGGATTAAACACAACTCCATCAAAGAGTTGCACAGGCACCCGATCGGGTTCTGTATCGGGAATGCCCAAGGCACGGGCCGCCTGTCCGTAGATATCAACACGGTAGATGCGTTCTAACACTTCGACCCAGTTTTTCGGGAAGGGGGTAATGCCCCAGCGAGCCAATTGCGTCATGATCCACAGCGCTTCGAGGCGACGGGGACAGGTGGATTGCTCGACATAGAACTGGTTGAACCGTAGCAGCATTTCTGGCTCGGCTTCGGTTCCCCGGTTGTAGGGATGGATGAATCCGGGTCGGATTTGCACCGCAGGACGATTGACATATTCCTCCCGCGCCAACAGTTGGACGATTTCCTCCCGGTTGCGGCGATCGTCGCAGTATTGGCAGGCTTCGATTAACGCTTTCACCAAAGCCAAGTGGGTGGCAGGATTTTGCTCCGCCCAGTCTTCCCGCACGCCCAGCACTTTATTTTGGTGACCGTTCCAGATTTCCAAATCCGTCGCCACCACGAAGCCTGTGCCGTTTTGCACAGCGCGAATGTTCCAAGGCTCAGACGCTAAGTAACCATCCACGGCCCCTAGGGCTAGACGGTTTTTCATATCCGCCGAAGAGAGAACCGACAGATTGACATCCTGGTCGGGATCAATCCCACCCGCTGCCAACCAGTAGCGCAGCAACAAGCTGCCCATGGAGGCGTCATCCACAACACCAAAGGTGTGGGGTTCGTCGGCGGTGGCGGTAATGGCCTGCTTCAGATCAGCGAGGTTCCGTACACCCCGATCGTAGTAGCCCTTCTTGAGCGTGATGGCGTTCCCGTTACGAGCGAGTACAAGAGAAGTGGTCACTGGAATGCGTTCTTTGTTCCCTGCGCCCAAGGCCATGGATAGCGGCATCCCGGCCAGCATTTGCGCCGCGTCGAGGCGACGATCGGCCACACCATCGGCGATCGCCTGCCAACTGGTTTGGGCCACCAAGTTGACGTTCTCGAAGCCATATTTCTGAAAGAGGCCCTTTTCCTTGGCCACAATCAATGGCGCAGCATCTACGGTGGGCACGTAGCCTAGGGTGAGGGTTGCTTTTTCCAGCCCTTGCACCGCTGCCACTGCGGGAATTTCTGCGACCTGCCGTTTTTGGCGGCGTTTTGCACGTTTCTGCTGGTTCAGGAAGCTGATGATTTCGCCCCGCAGGTGGTAGTACTCCGGATGGTTCACCACTTCCATACGGCGGCGAGGCCGGGGAATCGGCACGTCCAAAATCCGACCAATGTGGGCTTCGGGGCCATTGGTCAGCATGACAACACGATCGCTGAGGAGCAATGCCTCGTCCACATCGTGGGTCACCATCACGCAGGTCATGTTGTGGCTTTGGCAGATTTCCATCAATTGCTCTTGCAGGTTGCCGCGCGTCAAAGCATCCAAGGCTCCAAAGGGTTCATCCAGCAGCAGCACCCGAGGCCGAATGGCCAAGGCTCGACCGATCGCCGTCCGTTGTTTCATCCCGCCGGACAGTTCCTTAGGTTTCTTGTCCGCTGCGTGGCGCAGTCCGACCAAGTTGATATGCTCGTCAACAATTTCCTTGCGTTCTGCTTCGGGCAGATCTTTTAAAACTTTATTGACTGCGAGGGCAATGTTTTGCCGCACGGTCAACCAAGGCAGCAGGGAATAGTTTTGGAACACCATCATGCGATCAGGGCCTGGGGTTTTAATTTCCCGTCCTTCCAGCACCACCCCACCCGCCGAGGCTTGTTCAAAGCCAGCAATGATGTTGAGCAGGGTGGATTTCCCACAACCGGAGTGCCCAATCAGGGAGACGAATTCCCCTTCCCGAATGTTGAGGTCAACGTTTTTCAGCGCAACGTACTGACCCCCATTGGGCAACGGATAAATTTTATCAATATGGTCAACTTCAACAAGATTAGCCATGGTCTCTGGGTGATAAGGAGAACTGAGGTTTACAACAATCGAAGCATCGTCACGATCGAGAATTGAGAATCCCTATTCCGACACCACCAGAGAACCGAGCCAACCCACAATGCGATCGAGAATTAAACCCACCACACCCACACAGAAGACGGCGAGAATAATCTTGCTCAAACTGTCATCTAACTTCGCGCTGTATTCGTTCCAGATAAAAGCACCAATGCCATCCGCGCCCGAGGCCAACATTTCCGCCGCCACGATCGCCAACCAAGCCAAGCCCACCCCAATGCGTAATCCCGTGAAAATGTAGGGCACCGTGGAAGGAATCAGAATGCTGAAGAAGTACTCTTTGCCCGACAACCGAAGCACCTTAGCAACGTTGTTGTAGTCCTTGGGAATTTGCTGAACACCCACGGCGGTGTTAATCAAAATCGGCCAAATTGCCGTGATAAAGATCAAGAACAGCGCCGCAGGACGGGAATCTTTAAACACCGCCAGAGACAAGGGCAACCAAGCCAGCGGAGGCACGGTTCGTAAAATTTGCACCATCGGATCAGTTCCTTGGCGCAGAAACTTATTGACCCCGATCGCGACCCCCAGCATAATTCCCAACACTGCCGCCAGGGAGTAGCCAATTCCAACCCGCTTCAAACTCTCAAACAGTTGCCACCAAATGCCACCTTCATCAAACCCTTCCAGAATCGTCGAGGTGGTTTGGGCAATGACAAGACTCGGAGCAGGCAATAAATCTTGGCGGCCACGACAAATGGCTTCCCAGATTCCCAGGGCTACCCCAGTACACACCACGGGAGGAATCAGAAAATTCAACGCCTGGGTTGCCATCTTTGCGATCGCAGGCGGATTCGAACGAGACGTTGTCAAAGTTGCCATAGCCGGGAATTCCTTAATCGTTTGGAAGGATAGTTTGGGATGAATGGGGAAACGGACAGAGCGTGAATGGAATGGAGGGTTGGGGGATAGAAGCGACGTGAAAGATAAAATCAGCGTGAAAGCTGGATGGGCTAGCCTTTTGGGTTCTAGCGTTCCTAGTCTAGGAGCAGCCCACCCAACCTTGTAACACTACGCCTTCTTAATCTTGAGGGACTCTAAGTAAGCCTTGGGATTCGCGGCATCAAAGGTGACACCATCGAAGAAGGTTTCGACCCCTCGAGTATCTTTTTCAGGAGCCTTTTGGCCGATCATCTTCGCAGCTTCACGCCAGATGTCCGATCTGTTCACCTTATCCACAAGCTTGAGGTCATCCTCGGTCATCTTGCCCCAACGGATGTTTTCGGTGATGAACCAAGTATCGTGGCTCTTGAAGGGGAAGCTGGCATCGCCTTCCCAGAACTTCATCTTCAGATCGCTGTTTTCGAGCTTGCGGCCATTTCCAAAGTCGAAGTTCCCTTTCATCCGTTCCAAGATGTCTGATACAGGGGCTTTCACGTACTTATCCTTTTCCAGGATTTCGCACATTTCTTGCTTGTTCTCGGGCTTGTCGCACCACATTTGGGCTTCCATGATGGCGGCGAGAACGGCTTTGGCTGCTTTGGGATTCTTATCGACCCAGTCTTGACGAATGGTGAATGCCTTTTCAGGGTGTCCTTTCCACATTTCGCCGGTGGTGACTGCGTTGTAACCCAGCTTCTTGGTCACCATGCGTTGGTTCCAAGGCTCACCGACACAGAAGGCATCCATGTCTTTGGTTTCCATCTTGGCCACCATTTGAGGCGGTGGAACCACGTCGATTTGCACATCATTTTCAGGATCTACCCCGTTGGCGGCTAGCCAGTAGCGCATCCACAGATCATGGGTTCCACCAGGGAACGTGATAGCGCAGATAAACTTCTTACTGCCCTTTTTCTCGTCAACCTTAGCCTTGAGCGCGTCAGCCTTCGCTTGGAGATTTAAGGAGGCATATTCACCCGCGATCGAGATGCCCTGTCCATCGGTATTGAGCCGCGCCAGGATATACATCGGCACTGCGGCACTGCCCCCGGTAATTTTACCCGCAGTCAAAAAGTAAGGCATGGGGGTCAGAATGTGCGCACCATCAATCCCACCCTTTTCAGTTCCGATCGTCAAATTATCCCGTACAGTCGCCCAGGATTTTTCCTTGGTGACTTCGGCTTTCTTCATGCCGTACTTCTCAAAAAAGCCCTTTTCCTTGGCAATGATGACGGGGGCAGAATCCGTGAGGGGAATAAACCCAAGTTTGATGGTATCGGTTTCAGGGGTATCCGCAGTGCCGCTGCTGACCGCAGGCACAGAACTGGAACTGCTGGGGGAGTTCGAGCCGGAACTACAGCCGTTCACCAAAACGGTACCAGCAACGGTTGCACCCATGGTCAGGATGAATTTGCGACGGGAAAAACTACTCATGCTCTGTAATCCGAATTGTGATTGCGTAAACGTTGAATTTTGCGATCGCTCTAGTCTGTCAAATTCGTTCAAGAAATTGATTTAATTCATATTCTCGATCGTGATTCACCAGAGGACACTGAAGCAATGCAAAGATTGAGTTTGGCTAGCGTCATAAACCTGGGTAGCCACCAGGGTGTGAGAAGTGAACCGTGGATAGATGCCCGATTGTTCGGTGAACTGTTGGGCTGGATTATCTATGCATCACCACAGATCCAGCACGACATTGCCAACGGGATGGGCGCTACAGGTGAGAATGTAACCCTCAGCGATCTCTGCCTCGCTCAAGCCACTAATGTCACTGTCGTATTGAACAGAGCCACTCAGCACTTTCTGCTTGCAGGTACCACAACTTCCCGCCCGACAACTACTTTCGATCGTCCCTCCGGCCTGCTCCACCACGTCTAGAATCAAGTCGTGATCAGTACAGGACAGCACTTTCCCCGACTTCGCAAGAACGATCGTGGCAGGGGTCGCAGGGACAGCGGGTGTTGGCGCAGCGTTTTCCACCACAGAAGGCGTCTCCGCAGAAGCATCTTCCAAGGAAACCCCTGATTTCAGGGTGGCTCCAAACTGCTCCACCAACATGTGCCGTAGCAACGGTTTGAGATCCGCAACGGGAATTCCCGTTTGGGTTTTAGTGCCCAAGTGGGCATCTTTACCAACCTTGCCCCCCGTAAACAGATCAACCCCTTCCGTGACCTTGCCATCCTTGCGGGCTTTGGTTCCCATAAGGCCCAGATCCGCCACTTGGGGTTGGCCACAGGAGTTGGGGCACCCTGTCCAGTGAATCCGCACGGGCTGCGATAGTTCAACCTCTTGGTCAAGTTCCCGCGCCAAAGCCAGCGCCCGATTTTTGGTTTCCACCAGGGCAAAGTTACAAAACTGTGCACCAGTGCAGGACACCAGCGATCGCTCTAGCGTACCGGGATTCACTGAAAACTTTTGCAGAACCTCCTCTTGCAGCAGGGGGTCAATCCGCGAATCAGGTACGTTGGGGATAATCACGTTCTGTTCTACGGTAAGGCGCAGTTCCCCACTGCCATAAACCTCTGCTAGACGAGCTAAGTCATACATGTCTTGGGCAAACAAGCGTCCCACAGGAATACAGAGACCAACGTAGTTCAGTCCATCCTGCTTCTGTTTGTAAACCCCAACGTGATCGCGCTTCTCCCACTCAATTTCGTCCTTGGGGGCAGCGGAGAGCACCGTCCGACCCAGGCTTTTTTCCACTTCCTCACGGAACTTTTCGAGTCCCCATTGATCAATCAACCACATCAAGCGAGACTTTTGACGATTGGCACGGGGGCCATTGTCGCGATAAACCGTGAGAATGGCTCGACACAAATCCACAACATCGCTGGGCATGACCCAAACATCCAGAGGAATCGCCGCTTCCACCCGACTAGCGGAGAAAAAGCCCCCAACCAGAACGTTAAAGCCTATCTGTCCTTCCTTAAACGCAGGAACAAAGGCAATGTCATTAATTTCTGCATGGACGGAATTGTCACGACAGCCCGCGATCGCAATGTTGAACTTGCGCGGCAGATTGGTAAATTCAGGATTGCCTTGACCTTGATTAGTGATCATGTCCTGAACTTGTTGAACCAATTCCCGCGTGTCGTACAGTTCATCGGCATCAATCCCAGCAACGGGAGACGCAGTGATGTTCCGCACGTTGTCCATCCCAGACTGCACACTGGTTAGCCCAACGGATTCATAGCGCCGCAGAATATCGGGAATATCCTCCAGCCGCAGACCCCGCAATTGCAAATTTTGCCGCGTGGTAATGTCAGCAACGCCATCTTCGCCGTAGCGACTGACGACATCGGCCAGTACGCGCATCTGCTCACTGGAGACAATGCCACTGGGCAGGCGCATCCGCATCATAAACTTGCCCGGAGTGACTGGCCGGAAGAAAATCCCCAACCACTTCAGCCGATGGATACGATCGGTTTCATCCATCGCTTCCCAGCCGATTTGGGCAAAGTGATCCAGTTCGGCTTTAACCGCGAGGCCATCCTTCTCCGCCTTAAACTTTTCGAACTTATTCAGCTTTTCCGATGCTGGAATCGTGTTTGTCATAGGTCAAGCCTGTGTTCCTGTGGTCGTACCCAAAACCCTCAGTGGACTTACGGAAAATCTATGTCTTGAGGAACTTTCAAGTTTCCGTAAAACGGGGCTAGTCATTTGACCATGGAGTCAAGTTAGGCGAGATCACCAGGACAATTCGTATCCTTCGTTACAGAGTATTTCAGCTCATGCTTTTTTTGCATAATATAAATGCGTTTAATCAATAAAGCCATCGTTTTCTAGGACAAAACCCCCTACTATCGGGGATAGCTCCGGTGGACGGGCGGGTAAAACAGATCGATCGTAGGCTGCCAAAATGGTCTAGAAACATGATCGAAACGATGGTTGAGCGTGGCTGATGAAACTTGCTCAGAAGAGGGTGCCCCGCAAAGGACTCTCTGACAAGAGACAACCTCAATACAAGGTGGTGCTAGAACAGGTTGCTGTTAGGAAGTACGCTGAAGTGGTTCAATGTCCTAGGGAATGACATCTGAGTAATCTCTAAGGAGTATGGCAATCCTATTGGGCCCATGAGTTCCTGGCGAACCCCCCTCATCCCCAACCCCTTCTCTCAAGGGAGCCGGGAGCCGGAATTCAAAGTCCTTCTCCCAGAATGGGAAAGGATTTAAGGGTGAGGGCAAAATGCAGTGGATTCACGAAGCATTTAGGGCTGCTCTATCTGAGTGTTCTCTAGAAGACTATGCTCAGGGATACCTGGTTATCTTTAGATATTTCAGTGACCTCTGAGTCCGGTGAGGCGTTCTAAGCAGTATGAAACGACGCAACTTTTTACAACGGTTAGGATTGGGTGGGTGGTTAGGATTGGGTGGGTTCATGACCAGCCTACCAACTGGACTCCTATCAATGCTGTCCGGCTGCAAAGCCTCGGTGGCTGAAGGGTTTCGGAAGATGGGGTCGATCGCAGAACTCGACGAAAAGGGCTTCCTGTTTCAGGAGTATTTCACCGCCGATCCCCTGTTGGTAGTCAGGCAACCCAAAGCCCCAGATACCCTGGCCGCTGTAAATCCGATCTGTACCCACCAAGGGTGCGTGGTCAATTGGCAAAAAGAGAAAGGTGCTTTTGTCTGTCCTTGCCATGGTGCCGTGTTTAGCCCTGACGGCAAAGTTTTGCAAGGCCCTGCCGCTCGAGATTTGCCAACCTATCCAGCGGAATTACGCGGGCAAGAAATCTGGGTTTCTAGCCGATAATCCTGCGACCCGATCGTTCTTCTAACCAATTCGTCAGTCGCTACGCTTGTCATGACTCAGGCCACTCGACTCTCGCGAGTCGTCAACCAAAGGGCTCCCGAATTCTTTGGGTCGCCATCACCCCCTCTCCTAGGAATCGAGGAAACTTAATTGTGCAAGCTGATGATTCACGGAGTTTAGTCTCCTTCAGTTCCCTGGGCCAGTGTCACCAGTGGGACGGTCTCCTCCAGGAAATTCAGGCGCTGTTGCAGGAGTCGCTCTCCACCGCCAGTAGTCGCCGCAAACCGTCGGTCAAACTTCCAACAGACGTCGCCGATCGAGTCCTAGTAGGATTATTAGACGTCCTGGTAGGCGGAGACTTTCAAACAAAGTGGGAAGCTGCAAAACTACTGCCTCTTCTGGAGGATCGGGCGATCGAACCGCTGTTAGCACTGCTGGAGGACGAAGATCTAGAACCTGAGGTGCACTGGTTTGTGGTACGGCTGCTCGGTAATTCGCCCACGCCTAAAACCCTACAGGCTCTTTTAACCTGTATTCAAACCCATCCGCAGGAAGAAGTCCGGGCCATGGCTACCCAGGTTCTGGGGGGACAAGGTCCGCCTGTTTTGGCCTTGGTTGAGAATTTGCTGCAATCCCCCCTAACGCGACTGCAAGGGGTCAATATTCTTGCTCAAATTCGCAGCCCTCAAAGCATTTCCCAGCTTTTAATGCTGGTGAACGATGCCAATGCCCAAGTCAGGGTAACGGCGATCGAAGCTTTGACCCTTTTTCAAACCCCGGAAATTGTTCCTCGCCTCCTGCAAGCGTTGGAGGATCCTGTCGCTAGGGTCAGACGGGCTGCCCTAGCAGGATTGACATTTGGCAACCTCAGTGAACATCCCACGCTCGTCCCTCTGATTCAAGCTCGGTTATGGGATGTGGACATTCAAGTCTGCTGTCAGGCGGCGGTCTGTTTGCGGCGCATTGGCAGTCCCGAAGCCGTGACGATCCTACGATCGGCCCTGCAATCCTCTGTTTTACCCGATCCGTTAGCGATCGAATTGATCCGATCGCTGATTTGGATTGCCACAGAGCAATCCTTGGATGGCGTCTTACAAGCTTTAGATCAAGGGAACCTCTCCGCTGCCGTTGCCCAGGAAACCCTCACCCTCCTGGGACGCATTGAATCGCCAGATCTCAAACCTCGGGTTGCAAGCTGGCTCATCCTGCGACTGGGGCAAGGGGCCAATCCTGCGATCGAACGACCTCAGTTAGGCTCCTTAGATTGCCAAGTCATGATCTCGGCCCTTGGGCAACTGCAAGAACCGATCGCCATCAATGGATTGATTCAACTCTTGGCCCAGGCTGATACCATGCTGCGTCTTCATATTGTGGCGGCCCTCAGACAATTCGAGGGGGTCTATGCCCAGTTAGAGACATTGGCGAATCAACCGTCCAGTGCCTCAAACCTGAAGCAGGGATTGGCGATCGCCCTTAAGGAATGGTGATTTTCGGCTGGACAGCTTTCCTTCAATTGGTTGGGCTTGTCTAGCGCACCGGAGCCTACATCCCTGGGGGCCACCTAGATACCTTAGCAAAATAGCTTCTGGAAACTTAAATTTGGAATCTAGCAATATTCCGTGCCACACTTCGAAACTGCCCGTCTCAGTCTCTATTTCTAATAAATTTTCTCTATTTTTCAATTGTTTGAAGATTTTCAAACGATTTTAAAGCCTGAGGAATCTGAGACTCTTCTTAGCTACTTGCATCATTATTAATTCATTAATTGATCGATTCATCGCTCTGTCTTTGACGTTGAGGCGCTATGCGATTAGAACAAATCCAAGCTTTTTTAGCGATCGCGGAAACGGGAAGTTTCCAGCAAGCCGCACGCCAATGTAATGTCACTCAATCTACAATTAGTCGGCAAATTCAAAGCCTAGAAAGTGAACTAGGAATGCCGCTATTGCATCGCAGTAATCAAGCCAAGCTAACCATTGCGGGCGATCGATTTCTGCCCCGCGCCCGTCGCATTTGCCAAGAGTGGGCTACGGCTAACCAGGAAATTACAGACTTAGTTTCAGGCAAACAGCCAGAGCTATGCATTGCAGCCATTCATTCCGTGTGTGCCTACCAATTGCCTCCGGTACTGCAAACCTTTTGTCGCACCTATCCCCAAGTCCAATTGCGGGTCACATCCCTCGGCAGTGATCGCGCCCTTAAAGTCCTTAAAGATGGTTTGGTCGATTTGGCGATCGTCATGAATAACCGCTTTCTCACAGCCAGCCCGGAAATGGTCGTCGATTCCCTCTACGTGGAACCCGTCAAAATTCTCATGGCCGCCAACCATCCCCTGACCGCCTACGATCAGGTGCCTTGGTCGGAATTATTAACCTATCCCCAAGTGGTTTTTAAAGATGGTTACGGCATGCAGCGGCTGGTTCAAGAGCAATTCCAGCGCCAAGGACTGTCCTTGAATATCGCCCTAGAATTGAATACCTTAGATGCCTTCCGGGGAGTCGTGCGCCAAGGAGAACTGATTGCCCTGCTACCCCAGGGAGCCGTTGCCGATGTGCATTTAGATCCCACCTTGGCCATTCGATCGACCACGGATCCCATCATCACCCGTGAAGTAGTTCTGGTCACGACCCAGGATCGCCTCAGCATTCCGCCCATTCAGCATTTTCGATCGTTGGTTCACCAGATCAAGCTGAGTGATCCCACTTCACCGATCCTGTCTGCTTAGCGATCGGGATCCTCGCCCTCTGAAATTCCTGACTGAAGCCTTACAGCCAAGCTGCAAAGGCTACTGCATGCCTGCCTAGATTGTCCTACACTAGAGGGTCGATCTACTCTGATAATTCCTTTGACAATCCTTTGATACTCCTTCCTAAACAGTGACTGAGCGGAGACTATGAGCCACACATTTCGAGAGCTATTACGCAAAATTGGTAGTGGGCCTCACACCGGAGAAAACCTAACCCGCTCAGAAGCTGAAGCCGCCACGCGGATGATGCTATTGCAGGAAGCCACCCCAGCTCAAATTGGGGCATTTATGATTGCCCATCGGATTAAGCGCCCCACTGGAGAAGAGTTAGCGGGGATGCTGGATGCCTACGATGGCTTAAGCGATCGCCTGCAACCCATCACGGCCAAATATCCAGTACTCGTAATGTGTTCCCCCTATGATGGTCGATCGCGAACCGCCCCTTTTTCCGTTTTGACTGCATTAGTACTAGCCTCCGCAGAAGTTCCTGTTGTGTTGCATGGGGGCGATCGCATGCCCACCAAAGAAGGGGTACCCCTCGTAGAACTCTGGGCTAGCCTTGGAGTAGACTGGCGATCGTGCTCTATGGGGCAAGTCCAACAACTGCTCGAAACCACCGGGATCGGCTTCTTCTATCTCCCCAAGCATTTCCCCCTAGCAGCAGACTTAGTCCCCTATCGGGATCAAATCGGCAAACGTCCGCCTTTCTCAACACTGGAACTGATGTGGTCTCCTTATGTTGGCGAACAGCAACTGATCTGTGGTTTTGTTCATCCACCGACGGAAAATATGTTTCGCGCTGCCTTCGAATTACGGGGAACTCCGGACTTTACAACGGTCAAAGGGTTGGAAGGAAGCTGTGATCTCCCCCGCGATCGTACCGCCATCATTGGACTCAACCAGGCTTCAGGCTTCGATCGGTTGCATCTCTCCCCCCGAGACTACGGATTCGCCGCTAAAGAAGTTGCCTTAGCCACCACCGATCGTTGGTCAGAGTTGGCAAAAATGACCTTGCAAGGAAATACGACAGAACTGACCGATGCCCTGATTTGGAACAGTGGATTTTACCTCTGGCGAATGGGTGTAGCATTGGATCTTTCAACGGGGTTGGAGCTAGCCAGCCACCTACTGACTCAAGGTAAAGTTGCCCAAGTTTGGCAGACCCTACAAATTTCAGTGGGAACGGCGTAGCAAACGCACAGTCGAATCCTCTCCCCATTGATTTCCGCAGCATTTTGCAGCATGCCCCCTGATGATGGGACTACCTAAGAGTGGGACTACCTGAGAGGACGAAAATGGATCCTGAAAACCATTTCTTTCTGACCTGTACTGTTCCAGTCGAGCAAGATCAACCAGCGGCTACCGAAGAGGGGGTTCGTTCCGATACTTCTCGTTCCCGTAGCCCATAGTCCGCCCCAGAAACCACGGAAACAACCAACCCTTCTCGGGCTAGACAGCTATTGGGAGCCACCGCTTTGACTTGGGCTTCAATGCGATCGAGAAATTCATCATCGTGATCAGGATCATGGTGAAACATTACCGGATATCTCACCTTGGCAGCCTGGGACAGTTGTAGTGCCTCTTGCCAAGTGGAATGCCCCCACCCTTTTTTAGACGTTTTAGGGTCGTGATATTCCTCGTCGGTATAGCAAGCATCGTAGACCAACACGTCGGCATTGCGACAGAGATGCAGCAAATTCTCATCCAGATGATCAGAGTAATGCTCGGTATCTGTTGCGTAAACTGCACTGTAGCCCCGCCACGTTACCCGATATCCCATGGCCGTATTGGGATGATTCAGGGCTCCCATCTCAACGATGACCCCATCTCCCAAATCGATCACTTGGCCCGCTTGCACATCATGGAAGTGCATTTCAGACTGCATGATTTGCATGGGTACTGGGAAATTAGGGTGCAGCATCTGATCGCTCAGCCGTTGCTTCATCGTTGCACCATTGGGCGCAATCCCACCATAGATATGGAAACGGTTGCCTGGAATAAAGGCAGGGCGGAAGAAAGGAAATCCTTGAATATGATCCCAATGGGAGTGACTAAAGAACATGTGAGCTTCGATCTGCCCTTGACTCAGCAGGTGCTGGCCCAGTACCCGAAGACCTGTTCCTCCATCAAAAATGAGACGTTTGCCACCCACACGCATTTCAACGCAGGAGGTATTCCCCCCATAACGCACTGTGGAAAGACCTGGTGTGGCAATACTGCCGCGCACACCCCAAAACTGAACTACAAATTCCGAAGAGTGAACCATGTCTCGACTTACACCTGCTTCAAGCGCTGTGAACCAATCTGGATGGGTGGGAGATACCATTGCGGAAGAGACATACCACCATCACTCAATGATGGCAGGGGGATGACCCTTCAGTCCCTAGTTAGCTAATTCAGCTAAAATATTCGGGTAAGAAGCGATCGTTCCTCGCCTTTCTGCAATAGCACCTTTCTTTATACCAAGTACCTCATCACAACACAGAGTGCGATCTCCTTTAGGAGGGCTGAATGATGAAGCCCGAAATCAAAGGGATTTCACCTCCGTTATCCCCTATGCTACCCAGACTGTTTCTTGGAATAGCAACCCTACAAAAAATTCAGAGTAGACGCGGAGAAAGATTTCATAGTCCTTTATACAGAACAGGTTCCAGCTTTCGGGAAAAACACGGAGTTCTTTTCTACTTCTATTTCCAAAGGTATATGTCATTGCAAAGTTTCTGGAGAAGAAACTTTAGTGTATGTCCCGAAACTCTAAACAAGATTGTGAAGGACTGTAGCCGCTGCAAGCCAATCAGTCAGCAAAATAACCCACTCATCTAACCAGCTTTCTAAGGATAGGGGCCCTTTTAGCTTCAAAAATCAGGCCAATAAAAAAGCTTAGGGTGATCACCTAAGCTTTTTCCTGAGACTTTATTTTAAGGTTGCACCCTAGAGGAGCGTGAATGATTTGGAAGACTCAATAAAGTGAGAAAGATCACTTACAAATCAGCCAATTCTGTTAGGAATATCTAATTCAATTGGGAATGACAACTCCCTTGCCCATTGCAACTAAGCAACTCAGTGACGACTCGTAACTCAGGGAATTGCAACCCAGGGAATTGCAACCTATGACAATCCCTTAGCTAGCAGCTTGAATGCATTGCTCCACAAGCGGCATGACTGAGTCAACATCTTTCCAGCCCAAAATTTCGACGGACTTCTTCTCCAGGTTTTTATAGGTTTGGAAAAATTCGGCAATTTCGTCCAAACGGTGTTGGGGAATGTCTTTGATGGACTTCACATTTGTGTAACGGGGATCCTTGTCTGGAACACAGAGGATCTTCTCGTCCCGATCACCCCCGTCAATCATTTCCAGCATCCCAATCGGGCGAGCCGCAATCACGCAGCCGGGGAAGGTGGGTTGATCCATGATGACCATGCCATCCAGCGGATCGCCATCATCCGCCAAGGTATTGGGGACAAACCCATAGTCGTAGGGGTACATCACCGAGGCATAGAGTACGCGATCGAGGGCGAAAGCGTTCATATCCTTGTCAAACTCGTACTTGTTCTTGCTGCCTGCGGGAATTTCAATCAGAACGTTGATGAGTCCAGCTTTGGGCTGTGCAGGGATGCGAGATAGATCTACCACGGCGGTTCTCCAAGCAATTTGTTACCGAAATTGATTGTAGGGGAAGACTGGATCTATCTACTACTTCACATTCAAGTCTAATTCCTGAATATTGGGGATTATTTTCCATGGTGCATCTCAGTTCAACGATTGCGGGGGCAATGACCCTAGGCGCAATCTCTTTGCCGTTTGTGTCCAATGGCAGCCCCCATTCCGCTGTGGGGATGGATTATCGTCCGATCGAAAAGTTTTTAGAGGCCCAGCAGTGGGAAGCCGCAGCGGCTGAAACTCAGAATCTGATTTTTGCGGCATCGCTCCGGAGCGAATACCGAACGGTGGGCGATGACTTGCTGACCCAGGACGCTGTCAATTACTTTCCCTGCCAAGACCTAGCGACAATTAATTCGCTATGGAATAAATATAGTCAGGGTCGATTTAGCTTCAGTATCCAAAATCGTATTCGTCAACAAGTTACAGGCCCATTATCTTTGGGCTCAACAACAACGGCGCAGTCAGTATTGGTATCTCCTGCTTCCCCATCTGCTATCCAGAAGATTGATATGCAGTCGTGGCAAGCCTTCAGTCAGCAAGTTGGCTGGCAGAGCGTTCAGGAACGAACCAAAGGCTTAGAACCTACGAAACCGATTCAACGGGCTACGGATGTCCCGGAAGGTGCTTTTCCCTTGCCCGTCAAGTCTACAGGAGACTTTGGCGATCGAGCAGTGACCGAGAATGCGAATGCATTGTTCGGATCTGCATTTTTAAATCGTGTGCAACAGTGTGGTCTCTAGAATTATCTCCATTGCAAAAGATGATCCTAGTAAGCAATCCTAATCGGGATCGATCCCGATTAGGATTTCAATTCCCATGGGATTCTAGAGAATAATCCGGTTACCTCTCGAGATCGGTTGAGGCTGCCTAAAGGCTAGATTGAGTCTTTAGGCAGCTTCTGGCTGATCTTCTGTTACCCTACCTTACCCTTTGAGTCAGTATCTGGGGCTAGTGTTCATTCCAACCTAGGCCGATCGCACTTTGGCCGATCGAGGTTTGCCGACGACGGGCAGAGACTTGTCGCTCTGGGTCAATGCCCTCAAAGGTGGGGGGCAACCAGACCCGAACAATGAGCAACACCGCCATTACAATCAGGAACGCGCAGGTCGAGAGCATTTGCTGCCAATGGATTTCCAGCACGCCATGTACTAAGACTTCCCGCAAGGCAGAGACGATCGCGACCTCGACTGCAACACCAATGGAAATACGCTGTTCTTGCAGGTAGATAATTAAGAGTCGAAAGATTTCAACCAGAATCAAAAGAAATAAAATATCGGCTGCCACTTCATGGAAATGCAGCGGAGGCAACAGTGAGATAAACATATCTCTCAACTGAATCACCATCACAATAAACAAGCCAATGCACAGGGATACAACAATCATATCCTGCACTGTTTCTAGCGCGCGTACAATGCGAGTCCGGCTAATTTGAGTCATCAGTGTTTGTAATGCTTCCTGCATAGATGGCTCCTAGCGAAGTGTTCTTTTATTGAAGCGGCTTTTCCGGGGATTCTTCAAGCGGTTTTTGATTAGAGAATGTCATAGGTGCAATCAGCCCCCTTCGTCTATCTGCCTTGAGTTTTAAGAAAACACTGATTTACTACGGGTTTTCAGGGAGAATATAGAGGAACTCTACAAGGAACCGTGCGAAATGCCAATTGTTCATACCCTCTGGGAACTGGAAACGGGAGAAGGCATCACCCTGCACAATATTACGCAGCCCTTGCAAGACTTTATTGCGACCACTCAGATTCAGAATGGCCATGCGATCGTGTTTTCCCGCCACACCACGACGGCCTTAGCAATTAACGAAGATGAGGAACGGTTGCTTGAAGATATCCAAGTTTTTCTCAACAAACTGGCTCCTTCTACAGATAGCTACCTCCACAATGATTTGCATTTACGGCCCAATATTCCCCCGGATGAGCCTAGGAATGCCCACTCCCATCTGATGGCGATGGTGCTGAGTACGAGCGAGATGATTCCGATCGTGGATGGCAAGTTAGCCCTAGGCACCTATCAATCGGTGCTGTTACTGGATTTGGATGGGCCTCGTAAACGGACTGTGTTGTTTCAAGTCAATGGAGCCTAGGGGAGTATTCTTTCTGTGATCGAGAATTGATGCAGTCGGGATGCAGTGATTCGGTTGCATTTTGCAACGAGTGCTATAGTTTTTTAGATCAATTTCGCCGATCGAAGCAACCCTGCATACAATGTGAGCAAACTCCTCGTGAGCAAACTCCTCGCTTCTCACCTGACTCAAGGAAATCAAGGGCTATGGCATTTAATGCAACGGTATTGGGGCTAGTACAAATTCGGCGCGGCTCCTATGGTGATCCAGTGGTGGCATGGCAGAAGTTTTTGCAGGCGAATGCATTACCTGTAGGGACTGCGGATGGCGACTTTGGTCGCGCGACAGAAACTGCAACCCGTACCTACCAGACCACCAATAAGTTACCGCTCACTGGCGTGGTGGAGGCGGCCACCTATCAAGTCGCTTTGAGGCAAGGATTCATTTTCTACGTTGCAAATCTAACGGCTTCTCGCCTGTTGCAAGCCCTCAATTATGGCATTGACGAAGTCATTGATCTCCAGAAAACCCTGAATGATACGGCTGGACTGAAACCCGCACTGAAACTGGATGGCGACTTTGGGGCCAACAGTACAAGGGCATTAGTTCAAGCATACAAACAACTGGACACAACGTTTCGGGCAACCCTGGCACAAAAACTCTCAGATAAGACCAAGAAAAAACTGGGCACAGACTTGGAACCAGGTTTAGATATCCTGACAGAATTTAGTCGTCGCCTGCGCCAGCGGTTGAGCGGCCCCGAATGGGTGAAGTTTCGACCTGCCAGTGTATCGATCGATGATTTGGCCTCACCCTTTCGGCAGCGGGTACAAGCGTTTAATAATGCGCTAAAGGCAGCGGGAGCCACGATCGAAATCAACAATACCTTACGTCCGCCGGAACGAGTGCATTTGATGCATTATTCCTACAAGGTATTCGCCAAAACCCTTGACCCACGGGATGTACCAATGTTTCCAGGCATTGAAATTGATTGGATGCATTACACAATCGATTTGGCGGTAAAAGCTGCTGAGGCGATGGTCAGAACCTATGATATTGCCTATCCTCCAGCATTACGATCGAATCACACAATAGGTTACGCGATCGATTGGTATGTCGAATGGAAGGATACACTAAAAATTCAAGATGCCAACGGTAAAGTAATCACGATCGGCAAGCCTACCAATTCCTTCGATAATCGACAATTGTGGGATGTGGGTGCGACCTATGGCCTGTACAAGTTACCCTCCGATGCCCCCCACTGGTCAATCGATGGTTATTAATGGCCTTTTTCCCAAACATTAACTTACTCTAATAACCAAGCAAACAGAGTTGCGATCGTTAACTGGGAATCTTGAGCGAAGCTGGGAACAGGTAACCGGTCATCCATGGTGTCATGTTCTTGCCTGCTCTGGCTCATACACAAAAACATATTGCTCCGCAGGGTCAAATAAATAATATGCTTTCTCAGCATTAAGTTATTAAACTTTAAGATATAGCGATATGGTGGCAGACGATGCAACGGAAAACTTTGGCGTTAGTTGGGATTGGATATTTAGCATCTCTGGGGTTGGTGGGTTACGCTGCGCCACCGCGATCGTCCAATCTATCATCCCCCTCAGGGCAACCGCTGGAACGGCTCACCGCCCAACCACAACCCCTGCAAATTGCCCTGACCGTTGGCTATCTCGATGAACTGAAGGGCGACAAAACCTGCGATGGCACTGGCGGCCTGATGACCTACGCCGAAACGCAAAATTACAAAATCTACATCTGCGCCGATCGTAAAGATCCTACCCAACCCCGGTATTACCGTAGCCGCGATCGGCAGGGCAAAGGCAGCCTGAACCTAGAAGCGAAGGACTACGATCCGCGTTTATTAAGAGGCTTTGAATTTAGTCACAAAGGCTATGTCTACACATTGCCCTATCCGACAGTCCAAGCGCCCAATCCCCGTTTGACGATTACCTTCCCTAGCGGAAAATTCACCCAAGAAAAAGTCACCCGCTATTTAGCCAAAATTCGCTTTAACCGTTCCAAAACGCAGCCTTAAAAGCCACTCTAATACCAAATTGATTCATTAATGCTACAGATCCGATCCCCCTAGCCCCCCTTAAAAAGGGGGGAATTCAGTCAAATTCTTTCAAAGTCCCCCTTTTTAAGGGGGATTTAGGGGGATCGTTATGTGTTGTAATCACCAGTTGATTTGGTATAAAAACACGTGAGTTCGATGAATTCGTGGTGCGGCTCAATCGTCGGGGCTGCTGCGCAGCGAAGATCGGGGAACTTCTCCCCGCCCCCCTGCTTTGTCAGGGGACTCTACTCCCCCGACACCCCCCGAAAGTGAGTTCTCCGTACCAGTACAGGAGATTTGTGCGGGACAGTTTTGATTGTCGAACTCACGTTAAAAATTATTCTCAACGCTCACCGAAACGCTAATCTAAACGCGAAAAAAGGTAGGTTGTTCACGGAAAATCTTGGTCGTGAATCGCAACCTACCTAATTATGAATGAACTGTCATTAAACCGATCGCGTCGATCGATTGCGCGTCAGGACTAACCTAATCCCATATCGGTGACAGCGCCCAAGTGGCTAGACGACACCAACTTGGCATACTTCGCCAAAACGCCCTTGGTGTAACGAGGCGCGCGGGGTTGCCAATTCGCTTTGCGCTGCGCCAGCACATCCTCCGGCACATTCAATTGCAGTAACCGCTGGTGCGCATCGATCGTAATCGAATCGCCCTCTTCCACTAAGCCGATCGGGCCACCCACAAAAGCTTCTGGTGCAACGTGACCGACCACCATCCCGTAGGTACCGCCGGAGAAACGACCATCGGTAATCAGGCCGACGGAATCGCCCAGCCCAGCCCCGATAATCGCCGAGGTGGGAGCCAACATTTCCCGCATCCCAGGGCCACCCTTGGGGCCTTCGTAGCGGATGACGATCACATCGCCTGCGTTAATTTTGCCTGCGAGAATAGCATCTAAACATTCTTCCTCGGATTCAAAGACCCGTGCAGGCCCGGTGATGATGGGATTCTTGACGCCGCTGATTTTTGCCACGGAGCCTTCCGGTGCTAGGTTGCCTTTGAGGATGGCCAAGTGCCCTTGCTTGTACATCGGGTTATCCCAAGGCCGAATTACCGGATGGCCGGAGATCGGTTCGTGGGGGGTGGGTTCGTCGGGGATATCCTTCAGCCGTTCGGCGATCGTGTCACCCGTAATCGTCATGCAGTCGCCGTGGAGTAGCCCATGGTTCAACAGCATTTTCATCACCTGGGGAATGCCACCGGCTTTGTGCAAATCAGTGGCAACATAACGACCGGAGGGCTTCAGGTCGCACAGTACCGGAACGCGCTGACGAATGGTTTCAAAGTCATCGATCGTTAACGGCACGCCAGCGGTATGGGCGATCGCCAAAAAGTGCAGCACGGCGTTGGTGGAACCGCCCACAGCCATGATCACGGAGATAGCATTTTCGATCGATTCGCGGGTAATGATGTCGCGGGGGCAGAGGTTGTTCTTAATCGCTTCCACCAACACTTTGCCCGCTGCTTCGGTGTTCACCGCTTTTTCGGGATCTTCCGCTGCCATGGTGGAGGAATACATCAGGCTCATGCCCATGGCTTCAAAGGCGGAGGACATGGTATTTGCAGTATACATCCCCCCGCAGGACCCCGCACCGGGGCAGGCGTTACGTTCCACGGCGGTTAAACGCACTTCATCAATGCGTCCGGCGCTGTACTGACCTACCGCTTCAAAGGCGCTGACGACGGTGAGGTCTTCGTTTTCCAAGTGACCGGGCTTAATTGTGCCGCCGTAGACAAACACGGCGGGAATGTTCATCCGGGCCATGGCGATCATGGCTCCGGGCATATTTTTATCACAGCCGCCGATCGCTAGGATGCCGTCCATGCTTTGGGCATTACAAGCGGTTTCGATCGAATCTGCAATCACATCGCGGGAGACGAGGGAATATTTCATCCCTTCGGTGCCCATGGAGATCCCATCGCTCACAGTAATGGTTCCGAAGATTTGCGGCATGCCACCCGCTGCCCGAATCCCAGCCTCGGCCTTAGCCGCCAGGGGCGCGATCCCCATGTTGCAAGGGGTAATGGTGCTGTGGGCACTAGCAACCCCGACGATCGGTTTTTTGAAGTCTCCGTCTTGGAAGCCAACGGCCCGGAGCATGGCGCGGTTGGGCGATCGCTGCACCCCTTCGGTAATGGCACTACTTCTGAGCTTGTCTGACATGGTTCTCTCCCCCCAGTGGCGGCAAAGTGTTGTAAAAACTACAGTCTGTTATTGTAAGACTTCTACTGGTGCCCTCAGGCATTTTCCCTGGAGTTCTTTGGGTTGTTACAGTCAGGGAAAGCGCATTGATGGCAGGACAGTTCAGATTCAACGGCCTGAATGCATACCACGATAATTAAGTTGGGCGTTAGAGTTGGGAGGTCTTCCTATGGGTTGTAATTTAAAATTACGAGTTTGGTGTAAAAGCAATCAACTGCCCGGTCAAAGGCTCTTGGACTTAGTCAACCACCTCGGGGAAAGTCCTCTCTTTGGACGGATCTTTCGTGTCGAGGTTAAGAAAAGTCCACACTATTTCAAAGGTGACTATATAACCTTTGAGCAATTAGATGAAAAAGGATTACCCAGGAATGAAATCACCCGCATTGTTGAGCAATATATTAACCAGCCTGTGACTTTTGAAGCTTGGTGGGAAACCAGGGTAAGCGCATCTCAAACGCTATTGACAACTAGGGGTGGAGTCTTTACCCGAGTCGGGCAACGCAGCGGCTAAGACTTGGAGCATAAACGTGTCATCCATTGCGGCTCGCTTCG